>CANQFW010000037.1 GCA_947599995.1 uncultured Clostridia bacterium | reverse complement strand
ACTTTTAGCATAATAGTTAACTGCATTAGTTAGCTATTTTTTTAGCAAAAAGTGGCATAACTTACTTAACATTATACTACATATTCTTTAAAAATGCACGTTACAATATTATTACAAAGATATTACAGCATTAGGATTAATACAGAGAAGTTTATATTATTTCTTTCTCTTTGAATTTTAAAAATATATAAAAAAGGCTTTAATCAAGTAAATGTACTCAAATTAAAGCTTTATATATGATGTAATACAGTTTTTCAAATTATTTATCAAAAAAATATATTAAGTTTTTGTTACAAAACTATTACAGTAACTAGCTTTCAGCATTTTTATTTATTAAAACCATTATCCAGTAACTAAAAATAAGATATTTAAACTTTTTATTTGTACTATTGTACAAAAACCAACTAAAATGTACTAAAATACGTTTAATACATTTTAGTTAGGTTTGTTTTTCATATAATTATAAATTCTATCTTTACTAAAAAATTAAATGGCATAAAAAGCTTTATTTCTTCAATAATTTATCTTTCATATAATTCATCAATAGAAACATCCTTTTCTTCAAAGTCATCAATAAATCCTACTTTTGCCATATTATCTTTTGATATTCCTTGAATCCAAACAGGCCTTTCTTTATAGAAGACATCGAACTTATCATCATTTGATACTATTGAATTTAATCTTTGAATATTCATATATTACCTCCATGCATTTTACTTATCTATAATATTATTATATACTTTGCAAATTTTGAATATTCAAATTTTAATAATAAAAATATAATTATTTTGTAAAATATATCAAAGTAATCCTGATCTGATTTTACAATTAGAATTCAATTTTTTTGCTTATCCAACTTTCTAAATCATCAATCTTAACTCTAATTTGCTCCATTGTATCTCTATCTCTTATTGTTACTGATTCATCTTCTAAAGTATCGAAATCAACAGTTATACAATAAGGTGTTCCTATTTCATCTTCTCTCCTATATCTTTTTCCAATAGATCCTGTTTCATCATAATCACACATAAATTTCTTAGATAATTTTTCATATATTTCTTGTGCCTTTTCAGAAAGTTTCTTAGATAATGGTAATACCGCAAACTTAAATGGTGCTATTGCAGGGTGTAAATGTAGCACTGTTCTTATGTCTCCTTCTGCTATTTCTTCTTCATCATATCCATTGCATAAAAACATTAATATTAATCTATCTACACCAACAGATGGTTCAATAACAAATGGTACATATTTTTCCCCTGTTTCAGGATCTAAATAACTTAAATCTTGTTTTGTAGCTTCCATATGTCTCGATAAGTCATAATTTGTTCTATCTGCTATTCCCCATACTTCTCCCCATCCAAATGGGAATTTGAACTCAATATCTGCCGTTGCTTTACTATAGAATGATAATTCCTCTTTTGAATGATTCCTAAATCTAATATTTTCTTCATTAGCTCCAAGTGATAATAAAAAGTTTTTGCAATAGTTTTTCCAATATTCGTGCCATTCTAAATCTGTTCCAGGTTTGCAGAAAAATTCTATTTCCATTTGTTCAAATTCTCTTGTTCTAAATATAAAATTTCCTGGTGTTATTTCATTTCTGAAGGCCTTTCCTTGTTGACATATTCCCATTGGTAGCTTTTTCCTTGTTGTTCTAAGCACATTTTTAAAGTTAACGAATATTCCTTGAGCCGTTTCTGGACGAAGATATATTTCAGATTTTGCATCTTCAGTTGTTCCTTGAAATGTTTTAAACATTAAGTTGAATTTTCTTATAGCTGTAAAATTTAGTTTTCCACATTTTGGGCAAACTATGTTGTTATCATTTATGTATTTTACAGTTTCTTCATCGCTCCATCCATCTGCTATAACATCTTTGCCATTTTTTGATGCCCATTCTTCTATTAATTTATCAGCTCTATGTCTTGTTTTGCATTCTTTGCAATCTATTAGAGGATCTGCAAAAGTGCTTACGTGTCCTGTTGTCACCCATATATCTGGATTCATTAATATAGCTGAATCTAATCCTACATTATATTTATTTTCTTGGACCATTTTTTTCATCCAAACCTTTTTTATATTATTTTTTAGTTCAACTCCCAAAGGACCATAATCCCATGTATTTGATAGTCCTCCATATATCTCTGAACCTGGATAAATATAACCTCTATTTTTACAAAGACTTACTAATTTGTCCATTGACTCTATCATTATTCAATCACATTCCCTTCTTTATTTTGCACTCATTTTTTCATTTAGATATTCTACTTCCTGCTCTACCTCTAATCTCATAAATAGGGGTTGCCCTTTTTCGATAACCTTTATTTTTTCGAGTTTATCATAATCTTCTAGGCTATCCCACGATTTTAAATTATCATTTTCTATTCCTAACTGGTTAAACATATTTTTTGCAGTATCACACATAAAAGGGCTTATTAATATAGATATTCTTCTTAAATTTTCTACTAAATGATAAATGCAAGATTGTAATTTTTCTTTAGCTTTATCGCTTTCGTCCATTTCTTTTGCTAAAATCCATGGTACTGTTTCATCAATATACTTATTTGTTCTTGAAATTAAGTTCCAAATTTGTTGAAATGCATTTGATATTTCAAATTCATCTATAAATTTTTCAAATTTTTTATGTGTGTTTAAAGCTATTTCTTCTAAATCTTTGTCAACTTCGTTTTTACGACCATTATATTTAGGGATTTTTCCTTCAAAATATTTATTACACATCGATATTGTTCTATTTAATAAATTTCCTAAATCGTTGCACAAATCCACATTGAATCTTTGTACAAAATTTTCTGGTGTAAATAATCCATCTGAATCAGTAGGCATTTCTTTTAATAAAAAATATTTTGTTGCATCTAATCCATATCTATCTATTAGCGTTTCTGGATATATAACATTTCCTTTCGATTTAGACATTTTTCCATCTTTCATCATTATCCAGTTATGTACTAAAATTTGTTTTGGGAGAGGTAAACCTAATGCCATTAAAAATATTGGCCAATATATTAAATGAAACCTTGCAATATCTTTACCTACTACATGAACATCTGCTGGCCAGTACTTTTTAAATAAATCGTTATTTTCTGTTCCATATCCAAGAGCTGTAATATAGTTAGTTAGTGCATCTAACCACACATATACTACATGTTTAGGGTCTTTTAGGACCTTAATTCCCCAATCAAATGTTGTACGGCTTACGCAAAGGTCTTCCAATCCAGGTTTTATAAAATTGTTTATCATCTCTTGTTTTCTGTAGTTTGGCTTGACAAAATCTGGATGCTCATCATAGTATTTTAGAAGCTTATTTTGATATTTTTTCATATTAAAGAAATAGCATTCTTCTTTCATTAGTTTAACATCTCTTCCACAATCTGGGCATTTACCATCTACTAATTGTGTTTTTGTGAAGTATGTCTCACAAGGTACACAATACCAGCCTTCATACTCTCCTTTGTAAATATCTCCTTGTTCCATAAATTTATCAAATATTTTTTGGACCATTTTTTCATGACGCTCGTCAGATGTTCTTATAAAATCATCATAATTAATGTCCATTTTTTTCCATAAGTTTATTGCCATTTCAGCCATTTCATCTACATATTTTTTTGGTGTAATTCCTCTTTTTTCGGCAATTTCTTGAATTTTTTGTCCGTGTTCATCTGCGCCTGTCAACATGTATGAATCATATCCTCTTAAAATTTTATATTTTTTTAAACCATCAACAAGTACTTCTGTATATGCCGTTCCAATATGGTATTTTCCACTTGGGTAATAAATCGGTGTTGTTATATAAAATTTTTTATTCATATTTGGTCCTTCCTCTCTACTTTATATTTTGCCTATCGTTCATAGATTTTATAATTTGCATTGTAACACAATTTTTTACAAATATCAATAAAAATATTGATATTTTATTTTGAAAATGTTAAAATATTTTTGCTGATTAAGCAAGAATACATAATCAGAAAAAAATATCTTTATGGAGGATTTATTATGGCAGGTCTACCAATAGTTCTAAAATATATAATAGTTTTTTTTATCAGTATGGTTCCAATAGTTGAGTTAAGGGGAGCCATTCCAGTTGCAGAAAGCATACGGATTAAATATATTCGTATATTATCCAATTGCAATTATTGGGAATATGTTACCAGTGCCATTTATATATTTATTTGCAAGAAAATTTCTTGAATGGGGAAAAGATAAAAAAGTAATAGGAAAATTTTTCACTTGGTGTTTAAATAAAGGGACAAAAGGTGGAGAAAAATTAAAAAAATCTGCTGGAAATAAGGGAATTTTCTTTGCATTATTATTGTTCGTAGGAATTCCAATTCCTGGAACTGGTGCTTGGACTGGAACACTTGCTGCTAGCTTTTTAAATCTTGATTTTAAAACTAGTATTTGGGCTGTTACTCTTGGTGTTCTCTTAGCAGGTATTTTAATGTCACTTGGTAGTAAAATTGTTTCATCTCTTGGTTTGGTTGGATTACTTATTATAATTATTATCATTGTTTTAATAGTTTTAGGTACTTTGATTATAAAAAAGAGAAAAAATAAATAAATTTTTATATAAATACCGTATTTTATTAAGAAATATCATAAAATAAAGGATAATTAAAGATGAATATTGATAAAAGTATAGGAATCTTTGATTCAGGAATTGGCGGAATAACCGTTTTAAACGAAATTTTAAAATTATTGCCAAATGAAAATTACATATATTACAGTGATTCTAAAAATAATCCATATGGAGATAAATCTGAAACTGAAATATTTAATATATGTGATGAAATTGTAAAAAAAATGTTTTTTGAATATAATTGTAAAGCTATAGTTATTGCATGTAATACAGCGAGTACAAAGGTAGCAAATAAATTAAGGGAAAATTACCCTTATAAAAAAATAATTGCAATTGAACCTGCATATAAAATGGTATATGATTATGCATATGATAAACCAACTCTTGTTATGGCAACTAATGGAACTATACAAAGTGAAAAATTTAATAATTTGTTTAAAAAATATAATAATCATAAAACTTATTTATTAGCATGCAAAGGGTTAGCTGATTTAATTGAAGATGGTAATGATGAAAAAATATTAAACTATTTAAATGATAATATTTCAAAATATAAAGGGAAAGTACAAAATGTTGTTTTAGGTTGTACTCATTATCCATTGGTGCAAAAAGAAATTAGTCAAATTTTAGGTAATGTAACTTTTTTTAATGGTGCACCTAATTTAGCTAAACATTTAAAACATTTGCTGCAAGATGAAAAATCTCTAAATATCTCTAATGAGATTGGAAAAATCGTTTTTTTTGACTCAAGTAATTCAAAATATAAAAAGGAAAGATTTTTCAAATATCTTTATGTATGAAAATACTCACACATTCATATTCTAGTGTTATCAGAAATGAATGTGTGAGTATTTTTTTACTATCTTTTTCTTTCCTGCATATAATAAACAAATCTAGTACCTACATTATTAGGGGTAATTTTTGCAAAAAATCTTGCAAACTTTATGCTAAATCCTGGAACAATTGCAAATTTTCCTTTTAATAATTTATCTACTGTATATCTTGCAACATATTCACTAGTTAAAGATTTCAGATTAAATTTTACATTTGCTACATTATTAAAATTAGTATTAACAGGCCCCGGTTGCAGCACACTTACTTGTACTTTTGACTTTTGCTTTCTTAATTCTTCTCTTATTCCTTCAGACAACCTTAAAACATATGCTTTTGAAGCATAATATGCACACATAAGTGGTCCTGGCATGCTTCCTGCAATTGATGATACATTTAGTATCTTTCCACTATTTTTCTTGCACATTTCTTGCAAATATAATTTAGTTAAAATGTGAACTGCAGTTATATTTGTTTTTATTAGATTAATTTCTCTATCCAAATCTGTTTTGGTGAATTCACCAAAAACCCCAAATCCTGCATTATTTACTAAAATATCTATATCTTTTTGCATATTATATAGATCTTTGCAGTTTTTCTCTTTAGATAAATCCATCGAAATAACTGTAACTTCCACCTTTTTTTCAAGTTCATTCTTTAAACATTCAAGTTTTTTTTCATCTCTTGCTACTAGTACTAAATCGTACTTTCTTTTTGCAAATTCTCTTGCCATGTCTCTTCCTATTCCTGACGAGGCACCAGTTATTAATACCTTCATAAATTATTTATCTCCTCTAAAGCAATCCTATATTCTTCTTCACTTGGAGCCTTTCCATGCCATTCACATTTGTTTTCCATAAAAGAAACCCCTTTGCCTTTTATAGTTTTTGCAACAATGCATGTTGGTTTTCCTTTTAAATTTCTTGCCTCTTTAAAAGCTTTTATAATTTGATCTATATCATTTCCATCAATATTTATTACATTAAATCCAAAACTTTTGAATTTTTCATCTATTGGATAAGAACTCATAACCTCTTTAATCGTTCCATCTATTTGTAAATTATTATTATCTACAATAACACATAAGTTATCCAATTTATATTTATTTGATGCCATTGCAGCTTCCCATACCTGTCCTTCTTCTATCTCACCATCACCTAATAAACAGTAAACCCTATATGACTTACCATCTAACTTTGCAGCTATTGACATTCCATTTGCAATAGATAGCCCTTGCCCCAGTGAACCTGAAGAAGAATCTACTCCCGGTGTTTTGTTCATATCTGGATGTCCTTGCAAAAAGCTTTTAATTTTTCTGAAACTTTCTAAGTCCTTTTTTTCAAAAAAACCTCTTTCGCAAAGTGTAGCATACAATGCTGGTGCACAATGTCCTTTTGACAATACAAATCTATCTCGTTGCTCCCACAATGGATTTTTTTCATCAATATTCATGTCATTAAAATATAAAACTGCCATAATATCTGCAATAGAAAGTGATCCCCCTGGATGCCCTGATTTTGCAAGGTATACTTGATCTATTATATGTTTCCTTATATTTTTTGATATTTGTTTTAATTCTTTAGTGTCTTCTATTTTATAACATTTATCTCTCATTTAATAATTCCTCCATTTTACTTTTACATTTGTGGTAAAGTATGTATTATAAAGTTTCTGTTTTATCAGTACTTATTTTTGCTAATTAACTGTATTTAGTATATACCAAAATTAATAAAAATACAACACGATTTTTATTGAAAACCTTTAAATATTATGCTAAAATATTAAATGTAAAATTTATTTTAAAATAAGGAGGTATATATGAATAATAAAGTTTTTTCAAAATTTGTAGTTTTTACTATACTTCTTGCAATTGTCGATGTATGTATTTTCTCACCAGGTATTTTAGGCATAACCTTTCAAAATAATCTCATTTTATTTATAGTAATAATAATGATAAATTTAATTATCTTATCATTTGAAATCATATATCTAACACACTCTACAGAAGCAAAATATGGATATGACCTTGACAAGTTAAAGAATTCAAATGACTATAAAAATGCATTAGAGTCAAAACTAACAAAAAATTCACCTTTTACAAATGAAATAAAACAGGCTCTTACACAGTTAGATTCAATATCACGAAAAAAAAATGTGTTAAATGAACTTCTAGAACAAAATAATCAAGAACACTTTACAGCTTTAGTAGATCTAGGAGAACAAGCAACTACATTTTTATTTAACAACATTAGAAAAATACTAAACAGAATTGCAATATTCGACTCTGATTCTAGTAATTCTTTAGAAAATGAGCACAAATCCTATGTTCAAAAACTTCTAAAAAGCAATGAAAGTATTTTGGTAGAATTTAATAAATTACTAACCGAAGTTTCTCAAATGGACGATACAGCCTCAGATGATACACTTCGCAATGTATTAAGTGATATGACAAATTCTTTAAAAGTTCTTCGTGGTGAAAGCGAAAATTTATAACGAAAGGAGAGTTCGTATAAATAGTTTGTTAGAAAAATGAAAAAATTATTTCTTTTTAGAAATAAAACAAATTATACGATAAATTTATTTATGAAAAAAGAAAAAAATAATCTATTTAAAATATTTGCACTTATAGCAATATTTATAGTTGTTATAGTAGTTGGAATTTATAGCACAAGAAATTTAGGTCAATCTGCTTCAGAAAAATCTTATTCTAAAGCTGTAACAGACCTAAGTAAATATTTAAAAAACATTAACTATACAACTGGTACCCCTGTAAAATCAACAGTAAATATTGGTTCAACAACATTAAAAGACGAATTACCAGATATTAATCAATATCCTTTAAGTGTTCAAGGTAAAGGAGAAATTAACATAGAAATTTTTTCATCACCTGAAAAAGCAGGAGAAGGAACAGACGGATGGTTAAACGAGGTTGCTAGAAAATTTAACAGCTCTGGATACAAAATAGGCGATAAATCTGTTTCAGTTTCAGTAAGATCTATTGCTTCTGGTGCAGCTGTAGATTACATTACATCTGGAAAGTATGTACCTGATGCCTTTACTCCATCTAATGAACTTTGGGGAGATATGGCAATTGCTAGTGGCGCAACTCTTACAAAAACTAATAATTCTCTTGTAAAAAACACTGCTGGAATATTACTTTCAAAATCAACTTACGATAAATTGCAATCGTCTTATGGAACAGTTGATTTAGCTGCTGTCGTTCAGGCTACTACAAAAAATGAAATATCTTTAGGATATACAAATCCGTATGCAAGCTCAACTGGTCTTAACTTCTTAATATCCACATTAAGCTATTTTGAAGAATCAAATCCATTAAGTGATAAAGCTAAAAATGGATTTCAAGAATTTCAGGCAAACATTCCCTTTGTATCCTATACAACAATGCAAATGAGAACAGCTGCTGAAAGCGGTTCATTAGACGCTTTCATACTAGAATATCAAACATATTTAAACGATACAAACCTTAAGAATAACTACACATTCGTTCCTTTCGGAGTTTCTCATAACAACCCTATGTACTCTATAGGAAATTTATCAACAGAAAAATCCGAAACTTTAAACATGTTCAATAAATATTGCCAGAATTCAGATTCACAAAAACTAGCTAAATCTTATGGATTTACAGATTCATTAGGATACGAATCAAAAATAAAAACATATGATGGTTCAATAATTCTTCAAGCTCAGCAATTATGGAAAGAAGAAAAAGATTTAGGTAAACCAATAATTGCTGTTTTCGTAGCAGACGTATCTGGTAGTATGTTTGGTAGTCCTATAAATAAGTTAAAAGAATCTTTAATAAATGCAAGTCAGTATATTAATAAAAATAATTACATAGGACTTGTAAGTTATAGTTCTAATGTTACAATAAACCTACCTATTGCACAATTTGATTTAAATCAAAGATCATACTTTAACGGTACAGTTCAAAGTCTATCTGCAAATGGAAATACTGCAACATTTGACGCAATCTTAGTCGCAACAAATATGCTTATAGAAAAACAAAAAGAAGTACCAGATTCAAAACTTATGATGTTTGTCTTAAGTGACGGCGAGACAAATGAAGGTCACTCTTTAACAGATGCAAGCAATGTTATTGAAAATCTGGATATTCCAATTTATACAATTGGATATAACGCAAACATATCTGCACTTGAAAAAATTTCAAATATAAACGAAGCAGCAAGTATTAATGCTGAATCAGAAGACGTTATTTATGAATTAAAGAATTTATTTAATTCTAATTTATAATGAAAGGAAAGAATGAAAAATATGGATAATTTAGAACTAAATGTCGACAAAAAAGTTGACAAAAAAGTAGTTGAAACCACTCTATTAGATGGACAAGAAATATCAGAAAATAAAATTGAAAAATCTTTAAACTATGACGAATTGTCAGTAGCTGAAAAACAAGCCATTGATGATTTTGTAGAAAAACTTGATGTAACAAACACTGCCCAGTTACTTCAGTATGGAGCATCTGCTCAAACTAACATCTCAAAATTTTCTGACCAAGTTCTAGCAGAAGTAAAAACAAAAGATACTGGAGCTGTTGGAGATATGTTAGCTTCTCTTGTTACAGAAATAAAATCATTTAATAATGATACATCTAACATTACTGCTCCACAGACTGGATTTTTAAGTATATTTAACTCTGCGAAAAAGCAATTTGATAAATTAATTGCAAAATATAATAAAGTTGAAAATAACATTGACAAAATTCAGAAAAACTTAGAAGGTCAAAGATTCTCTATGCTTAAAGATATTGCAACTTTTGATACAATGTATGATAAAAATTTAGAATATTTTAAACAACTATCTTTATACATCATCGCAGGAGAAAAGAAACTTGAAGAATTGAATAATGTAACATTACCTAATCTTCGCAAGAAAGCAGAAGAAACAAATGATCAACTAGATGTTCAAGCTGTAAAAGATATGTCTGATACAATAAATAGATTTGAAAAGAAACTTTATGACTTAAAAACTACAAGAATAATTTCTATTCAAATGGCTCCTCAAATTAGATTAATACAAAACAATGATAGTGAACTTGTAGATAAAATTCAAAGTTCTTTAATAAATACTATTCCTCTTTGGAAGAATCAAATAGTTATCGCTTTAGGATTAGCAAATGCAAAAAAAGCTTTGAATTCTCAGAGAAAAGTTTCTGAACTTACAAATGATATGCTAAAAGCCAACAGTGAATTATTAAAACAAGGTACTGTTGAAATTGCTCAAGAATCTGAAAAAGCTATTGTTGATGTTGAAACACTTCAAAAAACCAACAATGATTTAATTGAAACTATTGATAAATTAATTGAAATCCACAGTGACGGAAAAGCTAAGCGAATTGCTGCTGAAGGAGAACTTGTTAAGATTGAATCTGAGCTTAAAAATAAACTTTTAGAAGTAAAAATCATTTCTGAAAATAATTAGGATATAATTTTAAATAATTTTGTGACGTTTCTTTTTTTACAAGAGTTAAATTAAGAAACGTCACAAAACTGCTTTTTACAAGATTGGCTTTTCAACATTGACTGAAAAGACAAACTCTTCTTTTTCATTTTTCAGACCTTCTTGAAGTATCTTGACTAGCTCATCCTTACTATATTCTATCTCAAAAGGAACAACAATATCAAAAATTATTTTTCTGGAATCACTACTCTCTACTACTCTAAAATCATGAAAACTAATCTCATTATCAAATTTATTTAATATATTTTTTATTTTATCATGTAATATTCTAGTATTTTCATCCTTAATATCTATTGGATCAATATGAACTGTTAAATTCAAATTTAAATCTTTCATAAAATGTCTTTCTATACTATCTGCTAAATCATGTGCAACAACAATATTCATATCAGATGAAACTTCAACATGAACAGTTACAAAATCCTTTCCTGCACCATAATTGTGAATCATTAAATCATGAATTCCTTCTACTCCATCGTATTTTAATATTTCACTCTTTATTTTATTAATTTGTTCTTCACTTGGTACAGATCCTAATAAAGGATCGATGGTTTCTTTTATCATTTTTATTGCAGAAATTACAATAAATGCAGAAATAACAAGCCCGATATATCCATCTATATTTATATTAAACATATCCATAATTATCATAGCTATGATTACTGCCAATGTTGTAATTATATCATTTCTTGAATCTTGAGCATTTGCCTTTATCACTTTAGAATTTATAGCTTTTGAAAAGTCAATGTAAACCATCATCTGCCAAAATTTTATAGCTATTGCAACAATTAGCACTATATAGGTTGCCCCTTCTAAAATAATTTCTTCAGGATGAATTATTTTTTCTATTGATGATTTAACAAATAAAATTCCAACAACGAAAACTAAAAATGCAACTATTGTTCCTGTTATATATTCATACCTTGCATGTCCATATGGGTGCTCCTTATCTGCTGGTCTGCTTGAAAGTCTAAAACCAATTACTGTAATAATACTTGAAAGACTATCCGACAAATTGTTAAAAGCATCAGCAATAATTGTTACACTATTTGCTATTATCCCTATTATTAGCTTTATAATAAATAAGATAATATTAGATATAATCCCAAACGCTCCAGACACGACTCCATATCGATTTCTCACTTTTGGGTTATTTACGTTATTATAATCTTTTATAAATAATTTTTTTAACATATTTCTTCCTCTCTTTTAGAATAATAGTATAACATTTTAAATTAACTTAGTAAAGAAATTTTTAACTTTTTCATATCAAAATTAGTCTTCACAAATTTCTTTTAAATCTCATATAATATTATCAAAAGGAGGGATATCATATGTGTAAAAACAAGAATATATTTTGCCTACTTTTCAACGTTATAACTAGTTTAATTGCTGCAGCTGGAATTGCAGGAGTATTCTTTTTAGGACTTATAGCTTCAGTTCCTGCATTATTATTTATTACCCTAATATTAGGAATAATAGGTATTTTAGCAATAATTTTAAGTTTTGTTTGTAACAAAAGAGAAAAATGTGAATGTTTAGAAAGCGGATGCTTAATAGCAAGTACAGTAGGTTCTGTAATTACAAGTATATTTGCATTAACTGTAACATCTTTACCAACATTTACAGTTGGTGTCGCTATATTAGTAGGTGCAGTAGCTTTCTTCTTAGTTTATCAAATAATTAACTTAGCTAATTTATTAATTTGCAGATTCTGTAACGATAAATGCGATAAACATTGATTAATTAAGAAGTAAAAATATCGTCAACTCCCTTTTTTATTGAGCCAATTGCTTGATAGAAAGGGGTACATACTATTTAATTTTGGAGGTTAGTTTGAAAGAAAAATTTATAAAAATAAAACCAAAATAAGAAAAAAAGGCATAGTTCCCCCTTACCCCCAGAAAT
>CANQFW010000036.1 GCA_947599995.1 uncultured Clostridia bacterium | reverse complement strand
AGATGCAAAATATCATGAGAAAACAGGTTGGAGATTACAATAAAAATATTTATAAGAAAATAAAAATATGCTAAACCTGCATTATAATATAATTATGCAATTAGGAGTTGCAGATATATTATAATGTAGGTTTTTAATAAATAAACTATTGCTATTTTTTTTTCAATATAATATAATAAACAAAAAAAGAAGGAGGAATTATTATGGCAGCATATATAATAATAGGAGTAATAGCATATGCAATAGGTAGCATAAATTTTTCTGTAATAATAAGCAGAAAATATGCAGGTTTTGATGTTAGAGAAAAAGGAAGTGGAAATGCAGGTACAACTAATATGCTACGTTCAGTAGGAAAAAAAGCGGCAGCAATAACTTTAGGTTGTGATATATTAAAAGGAGTTATATCTATTTTAATTGCAGTAGTAATTGGAAAAATTGTAAAAAATGCCGATAAAGCTTTATTAGTACAAATTGCAGGAATTGCAGTTGTTCTTGGTCATACTTTTCCAATATTTTTTGAATTTAAAGGAGGCAAAGGAGTCGCAACATCACTTGGTGTATTACTTATGACTAATTGGCAAATAGGGTTAATTTGTTTGAGTTTTGCAATAGTAATAATGATATTTTCAAAAATGGTATCAATGGGTTCTGTTGGAGCTGCAATTTTATTCCCAGTTTTAACTCTATTTATTAGGGATAACTATATAGTGGAAGCATCAGGATTTAAATATTTTATTTATAGTGTTATCCTAGCAATAATTGTAGCATTTAATCATAGAGAAAATATAAAAAGAATATTGAATGGAACTGAAAATAAGTTGAGTTTTAAAAATAGAAATGTATGATAACATAAGAAAGGATGAGAAACATAAAATGAAAAAAATAGCAATTATAGGAAGTGGAAGCTGGGGAGTAGCTCTTGGAATTCATCTAGCAAAAATGGGCCATGATATAAAAATATGGTCTTTTGCTAAAGAAGAGGCAGATTTAATAAATATAGAAAAAAAATGTAAATTTTTACCTAATGTAACTTTGCCTGAAAGTATAAAATGCTATACTTCATATAAAGATGTAATAGAAGGTGCAGACTTTATACTTCAAGTTACACCATCAAAATTCACAAGAAATATTATAAAAGAATATAAGGAATATGTTGTACCTGAGAAGCAGCCAATAATAATATGTTCGAAAGGAATAGAAAAGGATACAGAATTAACTTTAGATGAAGTAGTAAAAGATGAGATTCCAAATGCTAGAGTAGGAGCACTTTCTGGCCCAAGTCACGCAGAGGAAGTATCAATTGCTATTCCAACTGTTTTAGTTATAGCTTCAAAAGACGAAGAGTTAAAAAATGAAATCCAAGAATGCTTTATGAACGAAAATTTGAGAATATATACATCATCAGATATAAAAGGAGTAGAACTTGGAGGAGCTTTAAAAAATATCATAGCATTTTGTACTGGAATGGCAGCTGGCATAGGATTAGGAGATAATACTTTTGCAGCTCTTATTACGAGAGGTCTAGTTGAAATTAGAAATTTAGGAATAGCACTTGGAGGTGTAAAAGAAACATTTTATGGATTAAGTGGCTTAGGAGATTTAATTGTAACCTGTTTGAGTGAGCATAGCAGAAATAGAAAAGCTGGGTATTTAATTGGTCAAGGTAAAACTTTAGAGGAAACAAAAAAGGAAGTTGGTATGACAATAGAGTCTATAGATAATATAGAGGCTGCGAAGAAACTAAGCGAAAAAGTAGGTATTACTCTTCCAATTTTAGATGCAGCATATGATGTATTATATAATGATTTAAATCCTAGACAAGCTGTAGAGATGCTTATGACTAGAACAAGGAAAGCAGAAGATTAAGAAAAAAATATTAATTACATATATGTTTTAAAAATTACTAGAAATAAGAATTATGCTAGTTTTGAGGTTTTACATGTGCTATCAAAAATGGAATAATCTACAATTTATGAATAAATTATATAAAACAAAACATAATATATATATAGTAATAAAATTATAGGTGATGAATGGTTGAAAATTGATTATATCTTTGACTACATTTAATTTAATTTTTCATAACCATTTAAACTTTAGAAAGGAATGGGGTTTTACAAATGGAATTTTTTGATAAATTAACTAAAAAAGCAACTGAAACATATAAAGAAGCTGCGGAAAAAACAGGGAAAATAGCAAAGGAAACAAAATTAAAGATAAAAATAAATGATAATAAAACTAAAATTAACGCAATATACGAACAAATTGGAAAAAAAGTTTATCAAAAACATGCACAAGAAGAAGAAGAATTTAGTATAAAAGATGAATTGCAAGAAGAATGCACAAAAATAGATGTATTAGCAAATGAAATAGAAATATATAATAGAGAAATATTAGCTCTTTCTAATCAAAAAGAATGTATTAAATGTAAAGAAAAATTGCAAAAAGATGCTAAATTCTGTACAAAATGTGGAGCAGAACAACCAAATGAAGAAACTACACAAGAAAGAAAGGAAGAGTTAGAAGTATTAGAAGCAGAAGTTGTAGATTCTTCAAATGAGGTTTCAAATGCAGAAAAAGAGGAAATACAAGAAAATTTTAAAGAGGAAGCCAAAAGAGAAGTTGAATGTAATCAAAAAGATGATGAAGAAAACAAAGATGATGGTACAGAAAAAAACGAAAATGAGACTAATGCAGAAAATAAAGAAAATAAAGAAAATAAGGAATAATTAAACCAGGATTAGTAAGGATAACGTTCAAATAAATATTTTATAACATTATTAGCATTGCTATCAGTAATATTTATATAAACGTCTTTATCCAAACTAATCCACATTTTTATGTCATAATTTTCAATATTATCAATAAATACTCCTATAATTTCAGCTATTTCTATGGGGTTTGTATAATCTTTTTTGAACTTTAAATTATTTTCTATATTTAAGTTTGTATTATAAAATTTACTTAGAAATTTATTTATTTCACCTTTTTTATGGCTAAATAGTTTTATTGTTGTGCTCATTTTTAATCTCAATCCTTCCTAATGCACAAATCTGGTTAGATACGTATATATTTAGTATAATTAAAATTATATAATTTATACATTTTACAAAAAATTTATTATTGTATTTCTATACAAAAATCGAATCAGTAAGATTAATAACTAAAAAATGAAAAAATAATTGATAAAAATTTTAATATGTAGTAAAATATTAAAAGTTAATACAGTTTATCTAAAGTAAACTGTATCAAGGAAAGGATAATATTGTATATGAAAAAAATAAAATATTTTAAGACGTATGAAATAACAGATTTGAAAGATATGTTATATAAAATGACAGAAAAAAATAAGAATAAATTAGCCTTTAAGGTTAGAGAAAATAACAAAATAGTATGTAAGACTTATGAAGATTTTAAGCAAAATGTAGAAAGCTTAGCAACAAAATTAATAGATATGGGCTTAGAAGGAAAAAAAATAGCTATAATAGGAAAAAATAGCTATGAATGGGCTACTTCTTATTATGCTGCTGTTATTGTTGGAGTTGCTGTCCCAATTGATAAAGAATGTCAAAAAGATACAATAATAGAATTTCTAAATACAGGAGAGGTTGATTCAATAATTGCTGATGACTTAAAGTATTTAGACATTGTAAGTCAAAATCCAGATGCTATGGTAAAAAAAGATATAGTATTAATAGATATGAAAAATACTAGAAAATACATAGATTATTCTACCATTATGCAGGAAGGACAAGATTTAATTAAAAAGGGTGATAATAGATTCGAAAATATAAAAATTAATCCAGATGAAATGAAAATATTGCTTTTTACGTCTGGAACTACTGGAAATTCTAAGGGAGTTATGTTGTCACATAAAAATATATGTTCAAATATTGTTTCTGTTGCAAGTGTTGTAAAGGTTAATAGTTCTACATCTGTATTATCAATTCTTCCACTACATCATACTTATGAGTGTACATTGGGATTTTTACTTGTTTTGTATGGAGGAGGCAACATTGCATATTGTGATGGTTTAAGGTATATAAATAAAAATATTTTGGAATATAAACCAACATTTATACTTTGTGTACCACTATTATTGGAAAACGTATATAAAAAAATAATTAAGACATTGAAAGAGTCCATTCCAAAAAAATATACAGAAAATAAGGAAAATATAATAGAAAATATACCATTTTTTCTTAAACCTATTATAAGAAGAAAAGTAAAAAAATCTTTAGGTGGAAGAATAAAAACATTTATTGTTGGTGCTGCAAAAATAAATTCAAATATAGTAAAGGATTATTTTAGGCTTGGAATAAAAGTATTACAAGGCTATGGGCTAACTGAATGTTCTCCCCTTGTTGCAGGAAACAATGATTCATGTTTTAAAGCTGAATCGTGTGGAATGCCTATTCCAAATGTTAAATATAAAATTATAAACCCAAATAGTGAAGGTATTGGTGAGATTGCTGTAAAAGGTCCTAATGTGATGCTTGGGTACTATAAAAATGAGGAGGCAACTAGAAAGGTTTTAAAAGATGGTTGGTTTTATACAGGCGATTTAGGCCATATTGATGATGATGATTTTTTGTATATTTCAGGGAGAAATAAAAACATGATTTTAACAAAAAATGGTGAAAATATTTATCCAGAAGAAATTGAGGAAATGCTAAATGATAATGAACTAATTACAGAAGCTTTGGTAGTTGGAGAAGAAAATGGAAAAGACGATGTTACTGTTAAGGCAAAAATTTTGCCAAATATTGAAGTATTGAAGAATTTTTTTGATAATAAAATTCCTTCAAAAGAGGAAATTAGACAAATTTTTTCTGATGTAATAAGAAAAGTTAATAGTGGTCTTCCAAATTATAAACATATTAAGTCTTTTAAGATTATGGATGAAGACTTTGAGAGAACCACGACTAACAAAATTAAACGTTATGGTAAAAATGTAGATAAAGAAAAATAGTAAAAAATATATCAAAAATGGTTGTAAAAATAATAAAATATTGATATAATTAGGACATAATTTATTAAAGGAGGAAAAGTAATATGGAAGAAAACCAAAAACAAGAAATTGATATGATAGGTGAAGTTTTAGATGATGATAACAAAGGAATAAAGATTTCAAGTGACGTAATTGCAATTATATCTGGTGTTGCTGTATCAGAAGTTCCTGGTGTTTATGGAATGTCAGGAGGATTTGCTGGAGGTATTTCAGAAGTTTTAAAAGGTAAAAAGAACTTAGCTAGAGGAATTAAGGTAGAGTCAAATGATGTTGAAACAAAAATAGATGTAAATATTATTGTTGAATATGGTTCTAGAATTCCTGATGTTGCATTCGAGATTCAAAATAGAGTAAAAAAAGCAGTTGAAAGCATGACAGGACTAAAAGTAGAAAAAGTAAATGTACATGTTCAAGGTGTTAACACTGATAGTTTAAATGCGTCAGATGAAGAAGAAAAAAATACAGATAATTCAAATGAAGAATAATTTTTAAAGGCGGTTTTTATATGAAAAAATTAGATTATTTAATATTAGTAATATTTTCAGTAGTAGTATTAATTGCATCAACAATTGTAATTTTACTTTCAATAGGTTTATTAGATACAAATGTTGTTGGAAATTTTCTAAATAGAGCTATTACAGGTGCTAAGACAAGCAATGTTGTAACTATTTCTTCAGTGGTTTTGGCATTATTATCATTAAAAGGAATATTTTTTGTAGATTTAGAAAATGAAAAAAAATCTAAAGACACAGGTGTTTTAATGGAAAACAGTAACGGTAAATTAATGATAACAAAGGAAACATTGGAAAGCTTAATTAATTCTGTTGTTAGAGAGTTTGATAGCGCTGAAGATATAAAAACAATCATTCAATTGGATGAAAATAATAATTTAAAAGTTTTAGTAAATATCGTTGTTGGAAAAGATGTTGTAATAAAGGATTTATCATTAAATATACAAAATAAAATAAAAGAAGCAATAAAGAAAACATCTGATTTAGACGTAAAAGAGGTAAATGTTAAAGTAAGAAATATTGCATCAGAAAATAAAGATAGCAAATTAAAATAGAGAGGACTAATTTTAAATGGATAGTTTGAAAAGTTTCTGGCATGATTATAAAGGAGCAATAATAGGGGTAATAATTTCAATAATTATTCTTATGACAAAAATATATATGTTAATAATTTCAATAATTTTTATTATTCTAGGAGCAATAGTTGGAAACTATGTTCAGCGTAATAAATATGAAGTAAAAGAAAGAATAAAGAGTTTTATTGACAGAGTATAGGAAGGAAATAGAATAATGAAAAGAAGCGAAATTAGAGAATTAGCTTTTAGATTAATATATAGTTTGGAATTTCAAAAAGATGTTAATTTACAAGAACAGCTAGAATTATATATAGAAGGCAACGATATAAAAGAATCTAAAGATATAGAATATATAAAAGATTGCATACTTGGAATTAAGGAAAATGAAAAAGAGATTGAAAAGGAGATTGAGAAAAATATTACATCTGAATGGAAATTCGAAAGAATATCTAAAGTTAACTTAGGTTTGTTGAAACTTGCAATATATGAAATAAAATATAAGCAGATTCCATTTAAAGTAGAAATAAATGAGGCTGTTGAGCTTGCAAAGAAATATGGTGACAATCAAGCAAGTAAGTTTATAAATGGAATGTTGGCTAAAGTTGTACAAGATATGTGATTAAAAATGGAAAAGAGGAATCTACCCCTTTTCCATTTTCTACAAATAAACAAGAAGGAGGAAATATGTTAGAGAAAATAGCATATAAATATGAGAATGAATTATGAAGAAATGGCAGTTACAGTAAGTGACTTAAATTCTTATATAAAAAAAAGGATAGATGATGATGAAGCATTAAATACTGTAATTGTAAAAGGAGAAATATCTAATTTTAAAAATCATTATACCGGACATTGGTATTTTACATTAAAAGACGAGAAATCCTTAATAAAATGTGTTATGTTTAGAAGTTATGCAGAAAGAGTAGGATTCATTCCGAAAGATGGTGCGAAGGTAATTGTTTTCGGTCAAGTTGCTGTATTTGAAAGAGATGGAATATATCAAATATATGTTAAGGCTATGAATCAAGATGGAAAGGGAGATTTATATGCTGCATATGAAAAATTAAAAAATGACTTAGAAAAGCAAGGGTTGTTTGACCAAAAATATAAAAAGCCAATACCTTTAATGCCTAAAGTTATTGGAGTATTAACATCTCAGACAGGTGCTGTAATAAGAGATATAATAAATGTTTCAACAAGAAGAAACCCAAATACATATATAAGATTATTTCCTGTGCCTGTACAAGGAAAGACAGCTTGTCTGCAGATTGCAAGAGGAATAAAACTAATGAATGAAAATAAACTAGCAGATGTAATTATATTAGCAAGAGGTGGCGGTTCACTTGAGGATTTATGGCCATTCAATGAAGAAGTTGTTGCCCGTGCAATTTTTGAATCTGAAATTCCTATTATTTCAGCTGTTGGCCATGAGACAGATTTTACAATTGCAGATTTTGTAGCAGATTTAAGAGCACCTACGCCATCTGCTGCAGCAGAACTGGCAAATCCAGATGTGTTTGAACTTAAAGAGAAAATAAATTCATATAAGTCAAGAGCAAGATTATCTTTAAAGAAAAAATTAGATTTAATGAATTTAAAATATGAGAAAATAATATCATCAAAGTCTTTTTCTGATCCATTAAGAAGTGTAAATGATAATTATGTAAGACTGGATAACGGTATAAGGTCTATGCAAAATTCAGTAAATTTGAAATATAAGGAAGCTCAAATGCAGTTTTCTAAAGTTGTATCTAGTTTGGATGCGCTAAGTCCGTTAAAGACACTTTCCAGAGGATATTCTATTGTAGAAAAAGATGGGAATATAGTAAACAGTATAAATATGTTAGAAAAAGATGATATAATTTCTTTGAGACTTATGGACGGAAAAAGGGTAGCAAAGATAATATAATTATAAATTCATAGTGAATTGTGAAAAAAACAATTGCTTGTTTTTCATTAGAAAATGTAAATAAGTAATTCTATAATAATATTTTAATAAAAAAGGTGGGATTTTAGTGAAATATAAAAAAATTCTTATATTTTTGATAACATTTATAATTATTTTAAGTTGTGCTCTTATTACTTTTATAATATTAAGTAATAATACTCAAAATGTATCAAATGATACCGTAGAAGAAAACATGTCAGATACAGAAAATATTTATCAGAATATAATTCAAGAAGATGTGAATCAAGAAAATACTATAGAAGATAGTAATACATCACAAGAAGAAAACATACAAATCAATGAAACAAAGCAAAATGATGCAACTGACAGTTCAGATACAGTAAATAATATAGCAAACAATGAAGAAATAAGAAGTGAGGAAGATACAGAGGTAAATGAAGAAAGTAAAAAGAATAAAGACCAGATTGCAACTGATTTAGCAAAAAATGAATGGGGAGATGATGAAAGCGTTTATTATACAATTGATAAGAGCTCTGGCGACAAATATTATATTTGCGTAAGAAGTAAAGCAACTACAGAGACCTTAGCTGAATACGAGGTAGATATTGGGAAGAAAACTGTAGAGATTAAATAATTACAAGAAGTATAATTATTTTTAACCATCTGTACCCAGAAAGGAATAAGATAAAAATGAAAAAAAATAATTTCGAAGATAAAATAGAAAATTTAGAAAAAATAGTTTCGGAACTTGAAAAGGGAGATTTAAGTTTGGACGAATCTGTAAGTAAATTTGAAGAAGGAATGAAGTTATCAAAAGAGTGTAGTAAAATGTTAAATGAAGCACAAAAGAAAATAACGATTTTATTAGAAGAAGATGGAAATCTTAATGAAGAAAATTTTGGTGATAATTTACAAGATTAAATTATTAAAAAAGTTAAGAAGAGAGGGGAAATAACGAAGAGATGAGTAACTTTCTAGATTTTTTTCATAATAAATACATATATGTACCATTTTTTACGTGGTTTGGAATACAATTATTTAAGGTAGTGTATGATTTAGTAGTTACAAAAAAGTTTAATTTTAAAAGAATAATGGGAGCTGGTGGAATGCCAAGTTCACATACAGGCGTTGTTATGGCACTTACTACTTTAGTAGGAAAAGACGAAGGTTTTACTAGTCCGATTTTTGCTGTATGTTTTATATTTTCATTTATTGTAATGTATGATGCAGCGGGTGTTAGAAGAGCGGCAGGTAAACAGGCACAGCTTTTAAATAAATTAGTTGAAACGCCTGGCCTTACGGGAATTCAAGTACAAGAAAAATTAGTGGAAGTTTTAGGACATTCACCTATCCAAGTATTCGTTGGAGCCATAATTGGAATAACAGTCGGAGCTATCTTTTAATTTATAGAATTATTTGACTTTATTTAATAAATAGTAATTTTGTAATTATTGGAAAGGAATTTTTAGTTGATGAGGGTAGTAATAATTGGAGGAGGTCCCGCAGGTATGATGGCAGCAATTTCTGCAGCAGAACTACGGGAATGATGTAATATTACTAGAGAAAAATAAAGTGCTTGGAAAAAAATTATTGATTACTGGAAAAGGAAGATGCAACATAACTTCTTCTTTGGAAATGGAAGAATTTGTTAAAAATACACCAGGAAATGGAAAATTTTTATATAGTTCTTTTAAAAATTATACTAATAAAGATATAATTAATTTCTTAAAAAGTGAGGGGCTTGAGGTTAAAGAAGAAAGGGGAAATAGAATTTTTCCTATAACAGATTCTTCAAAAGATGTTTTGAATTGTTTTGAAAGAAAATTAAAAAAACTAAATGTTAAAATATTGTTTGAACAAAGAGCAATAGATTTAGAAACGATAAGTGAAGGTGTGAAAAAGAGAATAATTGGAGTAAAAACGGAAAAAGAAATTTTTAGAGCAGACAAGGTAATTTTAGCAACAGGAGGTAAAAGCTATCCTTTGACCGGTTCTACAGGAGATGGATATAGTTTAGCAAGAAAACAAGGGCATACTATAGAAAAAATAAAACCTTCTCTTGTACCGCTTGAAGTATACGAAAATGAACTTTGTAGAAATCTTCAGGGATTAAGCCTTAAAAATGTTGAGATAAAAGTGATTGACATTGACAAAAACAAAATAATATATACAGATTTTGGAGAAATGTTATTTACTCATTTTGGTATATCAGGACCGATTGTTTTAAGTGCGTCATCTCATTTGGTCAGATATAAAAATATAGAAAATTTGTTAAAAGATAAAAAAATAAAATTTATAATAGATTTAAAACCGGCACTATCTAAAGAAAAATTGGATGATAGACTTTTAAGAGACTTTGAAGAATGTAAAAATAAGGAATTTAAAAATAGTTTAGACAGGCTATTACCACAAAAATTAATTATGCCAGTTGTTAATTTAAGCAATATAGATGAGACGAAAAAGGTTAATATAATAACTAAGAAAGAAAGAGAAAAACTTATTGAAATTTTAAAAGCATTTAAAATAACGATTAAATGCTTTAGAGATATTAAAGATGCTATTATTACCAGTGGAGGAATAAACATAAAAGAGGTAAATCCAAAGACTATGGAATCTAAAATTGTTAATGGACTATATTTTGCGGGTGAAGTTTTAGATGTAGATAGCTATACAGGGGGATTTAATTTACAAATAGCTTATTCTACAGGTTTTACAGCTGGAAGAGCGTAAAAACAAATAAAGAAGGGAGGAATATGCTAGTTTATAAAGCTATCATATGAAGAAAATTTTATGAAAAGAACAAAACTTGATGATAGAATTCTTCCAACATATACAAAAGGAGAAGAAATTTTTAATATGACATCCCACATAATAGGGGGTGTTTTAGGAATAGTAGCAACCATTTTATGTGTTGTTTTTGCAGCGATACAAGGTGATGCATATGGGGTTGTAAGTAGTAGTATTTATGGAACAACGATGATATTACTTTATACAATGTCTAGTATATATCATGGATTAAGACCTACTAGAAAAGCAAAAAAAGTATTTCAAGTATTGGATCATTGCTCAATTTTTTTATTAATAGCAGGATGCTATACACCGTTTGCACTTTGTACCCTAAGAGAATATAATCCTGTTTTAGGATGGTCAATATTTGGAATAATATGGACTTTTGCAGTCATAGGAATAATTTTTAATGCGATAGATTTAAAGAAATATAAAGTTTTTTCAATGATATGTTATTTAGTTATGGGATGGTGTATAGTTGTAAAAATAAAAGTACTACCTGAGCTTCTTGGAAACAAAGGATTTATTCTTCTTGTGTTAGGAGGAGTGATATACACTATTGGTGCTGTCCTTTACGGATTAGGCAAAAAGCATAAATATATGCACTCTATTTTTCATTTGTGTATATTCTTTGCGAGTCTTTTACACTTTCTATGCATATTATTATATGTTTTATAAAATTAATAGATATAAAACTTAAGAGGTGAAAAAAATGTTTCAGACAGTATCAAAAGATTCTTGTTTTGAACTTACAGAAAAAAAATCAAAATTTATTGCATGTCTAATGCATGTTGAAAGTAAAGAAGAAGCAGAAAATAAGATAAAGGAATTTAAGAAGAAATTTCATGATGCTAGGCACAATTGTAGTGCCTATAGAGTAATAGATAATGAAGTAATATATGAAAAGTCCAGTGATGATGGAGAACCTTCTGGAACAGCAGGCGCACCAATGTTAAATGTTTTGCAAAAAAATAATTTGTGCAATGTATTGATTGTGGTTACTAGGTATTTCGGAGGAATACTTTTGGGAACAGGTGGATTGGTTAGATGTTATTCAAATTCGGCATTTGGAGCAATAAAGTTAGCTGATAAGGTTAAAATTAAAGAAGGAACTGAGTTCGAGGTAGAAATAGATTATAATTATTTGGATCCATTTAAGTATTATTGTAAAAAAAATTGTATACATATAGTAAGTATCAATTATTATGAGAGAATTATTTCTAGAGTACAAATTGAAAAACAATTTATTGCATCATTTTTAGAAGATATTAAAAGCCAAAAAGTGAATGTTTATAGAATAAAGGAGTTAGAAAAGAAATTTGTAATAGTTGATTGAATTATATATTAATTTTATAAAATGTGAGACTTAAAGATATGCAAGGAAAAATGTTACAAAAAATCATAAATACAAAAAAATGGAAAAATTTTCCAATTTTCTATTGCAATTTTATATTCTCTGTAATATAATACAAAATGTAAATATTTTACAATAAATTATTATTTAGGAGGATAAAACTGTGAAAGAAAAGATTACAGTATTAATTGCAGATGATAATCAAGAGTTCTGCAGAACACTTGCCACATACTTAGGAAATCAAGAAGATATGGAGATTATAGGAATGGCAAAAGATGGCTTAGAAGCCGTAGAAAGAATAAACGAATTAGAACCAGACGTAGCAATTTTAGATGTAATAATGCCTCACTTAGATGGAATCGGAGTATTAGAAAGAGTAAATAATAGTAGTAAAATAAGTAAAAAACCAATATGCATAATGTTGTCAGCAGTAGGACAGGACAAAATAACACAAAAAGCAATTACTCTAGGAGCAGAGTATTATGTAGTTAAGCCATTTGACATTGAACTATTAATTAAGAGGATTAGGGAAATTAAGAATTTTAGACCAAATGTAAATCGAAGCTTTGCATATAGGGAACAACCAAAACCATACATAAGAGTTCCTGAAAAAGAAGGAAGCGATAATTTAGAGGTGCTCGTAACAAACATAATTCATGAAGTTGGAGTTCCAGCACATATTAAAGGGTATCAATATTTAAGAGAAGCAATAATGATGGTTGTTAATGATATAGATGTTATAAATCAAATTACTAAAAGTTTATATCCACAAATAGCGCAAACTTTTTCAACAACACCTTCGAGAGTTGAACGTGCAATTCGTCATGCAATAGAAGTTGCATGGCGGAAGAGGTGAGCCTGCAGTAATGGAAAATATTTTTGGGTATACGGTATCTGCTTCAAAAGGGAAACCGACGAATTCAGAATTTATTGCAATGATTGCAGATAAATTAAGACTTGAACTTAAGTCAGCATAAAAAAGGTAATAAAATTATTTTATAATGAAGAATAAGAAAGGTAGAAGTGAATTGTAAGTTTACTTCTACTTTTTTATATTATAGGAAAGTTCTCTGAACTTCCTATAATATAAAGCATTCCACAGAAAAATTGTTATACAATTT
>CANQFW010000035.1 GCA_947599995.1 uncultured Clostridia bacterium | reverse complement strand
AAATGTCAATAGAAAAAAGCTAGTTTTTTTCTAGCTTTTAAAATTTTTTTATTTATTTTTAACTGAAAAAGTCGGGTCTTGGTTATATTTTTTTAATTTTAGAATTGCATCTTCTTTTTTGCTCATGTCGGATTCCATCCTTTCATTGCTTATTTTTTATATTATATTTTAAAGATAACAGTTTTGCAACAAGTTTTTGTACATTTTTTTAAAAAATTTCCTAGAATATAAATATAAGCTCCCAAAAGTCAACATTAATTATGATCTTTTGAGAACTTATATAATAAGTTATGTTATAATTTAAAATTATATTGTTTTATATACTAAATTTTTAAAATTCCTCCAAGAATTTTACTTTGTGTTTTATCAAATAATAGTTTAGATCCTCCTGAAATTACTACTGTATCTCCGCTTTCTAAAATTCCTTTATCTTGTAATTTTTTAAGTCCAGCTTCAACTGTTTTGTCCACATTTTCTTCAGATTTAACATATATTGGTGTTACATTCCAAGCTAATGCTAATTGACGGAAAGTTCTTTTATTATCAGTTATAGCTAGAATTGGGCATCCTGCTCCAAGTCCTGCTAAAACCCTTGCTGAGTCTCCTGAATTTGTATAGCAAACTATTGCGTCAGCTTTCATATTCTTTGCAGATACACAAGCTGAATATGCAACTTGTACTTTGAAATTACTTAAATCTATATTTTCATTTTCATCAAATTTTTTCCAGTAATTGATTTCAGGTTCAACACGATTTGCAATTTTAACCATTGTTTTAACACATTCAACTGGATAATCTCCTTGTGCGCATTCTCCTGAAAGCATAACAGCACTTGTTCTGTCATATACAGCATTTGCAACATCTGATGCTTCAGCTCTTGTTGGTAATGGCTGATGAGTCATTGACTCTAACATTTGTGTAGCTGTTATAACTGGTTTATTTAATTTATTTGACATTTTTATTAATTTCTTTTGCATAACTGGTGGCTCAGTAAAGTCTGTTTCAGTAGCCATGTCTCCACGTGCTATCATCTGAGAATCTGCCATATCTACTATAGCATCCATATTGTTTAACCCTTCAATGTTTTCAATTTTTGTGATAATTTTTATGTCTTTTCCACCATTTTCATCTAATATTTTTCTAACTTGAATTATATCATCTACATTTCTTGCAAAAGATATTGCAACGAAATCGTAATCATGTTCACATGCAGTTTTTAAATCTGCTATATCTTTTTCAGCTAAACCTGGTAGTCTTATTATTGTTCCAGGTAGGTTCATAGTTTTTCTACTTCCTAAACCATTTCCATGGACTACTGTTGTTACTATGTCTTTACCAACAACTTCGTCAACTCTTAATTCTATTGCGCCGTCGTCTATTAATATTTTAGTTCCTGGTTTAACATCTTTGTATAATTCTTTATATGTTACAGATACTTTTTCTTCATTTCCTTCGATATCATCATTAACTAATGTGAATTTTTGACCATCTTTTAAATCTATTTTTTTATTTTTTCCTGTGTATAGCATTCCTGTTCTTATCTCTGGTCCTTTCATATCTAGAAGCATTGGGATTGGTAAATCTAATTCTTCTCTTAATCTTATTATTGTTTCAGATTTTTCTTGTTGTTCATCCCAACTTCCATGTGAATAGTTAATTCTACATACGTTTAATCCTGCTTCAAATAATTCTTCTAATTTGTTCTCACTTGCTGGTCCTATTGTTCCTACGATTTTTGTTTTTCTTAAAGCTTTCATTTTTTATTTATTCCTCCTTTAAATTTACGACTTTTGGTATTATATCACATTTATCGGGCATTATTCAATAGTTTTTTTATTTTTTTTAAAATTCAAGCTAGGTAATTTGAAAATCAATTTGTCTTAAAATCTTACTGCTATTTTTAACTTTAATTCTAACTCTATCACCGATATTATACGTTTTTTTGGTATGCTCTCCAATTAGTCTTTTTCTGTCTTCATCAAGTATGAAATATTCATCACCTAGATCATCAAATCTAACTAAGCCTTCAACCGTATTTTCCAGTTCAACAAACATTCCAAAACTTGTAATTCCAGATACAATTCCACTATATTCTTCACCAATGTGTTTTTCCATATATTCTGCCTTTTTAATTTTTTCGGCTTCTCTTTCTACCAATGTTGCGACTTTTTCTCTTTCAGATGAATTTTCTGCCGCTTTTTTTGCTCTTAACTTTTCCTCGCTAATAAAGTCATTAGACACATTATAGTTTTTATCTAAATACTCTGAAATTATTCTATGAATGAACAAATCTGGGTATCTTCTTATTGGAGATGTGAAATGGCAATAATATTTACTTGCAATTCCAAAGTGTCCACTATTTTTGTCTTCATATCGTGCAAGCTTTAATGTACGAAGTAACAAATTTGAAACAACTTTTTCTTCTGGCTTTCCCCTTACTTCATCTAAGACTTGTGCAAATGCTTTAGGATGAATGCTGTCTTTATTTGCTTTTATTTTTAGTTTTAAATTATATAAAAATTTATTTGCTTCTTGCACCTTGTCCATGTCTGGATTTTCATGCACACGGTATATAAAAGGTGCTTCTAGCCAATAAAATTTTTCCGCAATTGTTTCATTAGCAGTTAACATGAATTGTTCAATTATTTCATTACTAAAGCTGGTCTCATATTTCTTTACATCTATTGCCCATCCGTCAATATCTAATTCTATCTTGCTTTCCGGTATATCAAGATTAAGATATCCTTGATTTAATCTTCTTTGTTTTAAAATTTCTGCAAGTTCCTTCATTTTGTCAAACTCATCTATATATTGTTCATATTCTTTTAATACATTCTTATCTGACCTCTCGATTATTTTTTGAACTGTTTTATAATCCATTCTCTTAGTAACTTTTATAATAGCTTTATAGACTCTAGAATCTACAACCTCTCCTTTCGGATTTATTTCCATTGAACAACTTAAGGTAAATCTATCTTCTTCTTCATTTAAACTACATATACCATTTGAAAGTTCCCTTGGAAGCATTGGAATTACTCTACCAAGCATGTATATACTTGTTCCTCTTATATATGCTTCCTTATCTAGCAAAGAATCTTGAGCTACATAATGTGATACATCTGCAATGTGCACATCTAAAATATAATTTCCATTTTCAAGTCTTTCAACTCTTACTGCATCATCCAAATCTTTTGCATCTTCTCCATCTATTGTAAAAATTATATTATCCCTTAAATCAACTCTATTTTTTATATGTTTTGGATTTATTTTATTTCCCTTAGCTTTTGCTTCTTTTATAACTTCATCAGGAAATTTAGAAGGTAAACTGTATTCTTTTATAAGCGACAACATATCTACTCCAGCTTCATTTACTCCACCTATAACCTCTATTACCTTTCCTTCAGCATTTTTGCCTTTTTCAGGATATTTTATAATTTTTACAAGAACCTTATGATTATTTCTTGCTTTACCAAAATTATTTTTCGAGATGAATATATCTGTTCCAAATGATTTATCATCTGGCACTACAAATCCAAAATTTTTGTTATTTTGAAATGTACCAACAACAGTGTCTTTTTCGTGAATTCTTATTTTTACAATTTTGCCCTCCATACTTTTACCTTTTTCTTTTTCCTGTAAAATTTTCACAATTACCTTATCGCCATTTAAAGCATTCATTGAGTTTTCTTTTGAAACATATATTTCATCTTCTTCATTTTCTATTTTTACAAACCCAAAACCTTTTGAATTTTTTCTATATGTTCCTTCCATAAAATTTTCATCATTTAATCTGTATTTACCCTTTTTATTTTTTACAATTTTATATTCATCTTCTAATTCTGTTAAAAAATTTTGAAATTCATTATATTCTTGTTTTTTCACACCTAAAACATAAGCTATTCCCTTCGCTTTCATTGGAACATAACCTTGCTCATTCATAAAATCTATAATTACCTTCTTTTTTTCTTCCATTAATCAAATTTCTCCTTATTATTAGTATTCATATTTTGCCCTATTATTAAACATTTATTTTACATTCTCATACATTTATATTTTATATTAACATAATTTTACAAACGATGACTTTCCTAGAGTAAAAAAAAGCTACATTTCGTGTAGCTCATAATTTATGACTATTTTATTAACATCTCTCCAATTTCAGTAACTGTACCTGCTCCTTGAGTTAATATAATATCATTTTCTTTAACATTTTTCTTCAAAAAATCGACACATTCTTCAAAATCTGGCATATATAATGCTTCTTTGCCAATGGTCTTTATTTTTTCAACTAAATCATTAGACGAAATTCCATACGTATTTTTTTCTCTTGCTGCATAAATATCTAAAACAATTATGTTATCAAAATTAATTAATGCTTTAGCAAAATCTTCTAGAAGTGAAGCTGTTCTGCTATAAGTATGTGGTTGAAATACAACCCAAGATTTATTATATTTTTTATTTAAAAGTGCTCTGCTTGTAGCAATTATTTCCGTTGGATGATGCCCGTAATCATCATAAATGCTTGCATTATTTACTTTTCCCTTAAATTCAAATCTACGACCTGCTCCTTTAAATGATTCTAAGGCTTTTTTTACATTACTACTTTCTAAATCGTATGCATCGCATATTGCAATACAGCTTAAGCTATTTAATACATTATGAATTCCTGGAACTGAAAGTTTTATCTTTTCAAAGAACTCACCTTTTTTATAAGCGTCATATGATGCAAATCCATTATTATCAAATTTTATATTTTTAGCAGTAAAATCTGCTTGTTCATTTTCAATTCCATAGGTATATACCTTTGCTTTAGTGCAATCTTTAAGTGCTAAGCAGTTTTTATCATCTGCATTTAGAACAAGTACACCATCATCTGGAAGTAATTTAATATATTTTTCAAATGCTTTTTTTATATTTTCAAAATTTTTAAAATAGTCTAAATGGTCATTGTCTATATTTAGTATAATAGTTGACTTTGGTGAAAATTTTAAAAAGCTTTCTACATACTCGCATGCTTCTAAAATAAAATATTCACTTTTCCCTACTTTATAATTTCCGTCAATTTGAGCTAAATCAGCTCCAACTTGAATACTAGGGTCTTTATCAGCTTCTAAAAAGCAAAGTGATAACATTGATGTTGTTGTACTTTTCCCATGCGTTCCTGCTACTGTAATTGTGTCTTCATAGCATCTTGTAATTTCTCCTAAAAAATCTGACCTTTCTATTGTTTCAATATTCAAAAGTCTTGCAGTTTTAAGCTCAATATTGTCTTGACTTATTGCAGCTGTATACACTACAGCATCTGCTCCTACTACATTTTCTGCATGATGGCCTATTGTAACTTTTATTCCAGAATCTCTAAGTTTTTTTATAACTTTATTTTCTACATTGTTACTTCCTGTTACTTCAAATCCCCAATTTTTAAGTATTTCAGCAAGCCCACTCATACTTACTCCGCCTATTCCACACATATGTATTTTTTTGTATTTTCTTAATCTATCTATATTTGGCATTTTGATCCACTCCCTTAAGTAATATTTAACACCATTATGAATTATATACTTATATTATTAAAATTTCAATAGAAAAGTGAATTTTATGTGTAGATTAAATTTTACTCGCACCCTTTACAATGAGAACATCCGCCTCCGCAGCATCCTCCATTATTATCTTCTTCATTACTATTTCCATTCCAATCAAGCTCAATAATATTTTCACATTCTGGGCACCTAATTTCTTGAATATCTTCACCTATATCTGCCTGAAACTCAAAGTTACAATATGGGCAGATAATTTCGAAATCATCATCTTCTTCGTCTTCATAAAGTTCATTGGTTATATAGTTTACTTTATCTTGCAACTCCATCATATTGCTTTCTAGAAGGTCTGATTTTCTTGATAGTTCTTCAAGTTTGTCTTCCCTATCATCTATTTCCTTCATCATAGCATCTATAGCATTTTCTATAAAATCTAAGAATTTTTCTTTTATATATTCTTGTTCTTTTTTGTCTTTTACAATTTTCTCTATCTCTTTATAGAAAATCTCCATTTCTTTTTTTAAATCACTATGCATTAAAAAATATCCTTTCTAAACTCTTTCCATATATTCGCATGTACGTGTATCTATTCTTAAAATATCACCTATATTTACAAACATAGGAACTTGAAGTTCTAATCCTGTTTCTAATGTTGCAGGCTTTCCAGATGTTGTAGTTGTATTTCCTGCAAATCCTGGTTCAGTGTATGTAACTTCTAACTCAACAAATATTGGTGGTTCTACTGCAAATACTTTTCCTTTATAAGATAATATTTTAACTTCCATATTTTCTTTTAAGTATTTTAGGCAATCTCCCAATTGCTCTTTATTTATAGGCATTTGGTCATATGTTTCATTATCCATAAAGTAGTATAAATCCCCATCGTTATATAGATATTGCATTTCCTTCTTTTCAATTTCTGCTCCTGGATATTTATCCGATGGATTAAATGTTCTTTCTAGAACTGCTCCTGTTATTACGTTCTTTAATTTTGTTCTAACAAATGCTGATCCCTTTCCTGGTTTTACATGTTGAAATTCTACTACTCTAAATACATTTCCTTCCATTTCAAATGTTGTTCCATTTCTAAAATCTCCTGCTGAATAAACTGCTGCCATAAATTATTTCTCCTTTCAAATTATCAAGTTTTCAAATTTACATATTATTTTTTTAAACTCAAATTATTATACACTCTTTACCTGATTCTGTCAAGGTTATTGCTCCATGCTTTGTTACTAAAACTGTATCTTCTATCCTGACTCCAAAATTTTGAGTTAAATATATACCTGGTTCGTTTGTTATAACCATGTTTTCTTTAATTGTATTATCATTTTTCATGTTTATAAATGGCTTTTCATGGATATCTAGCCCCACTCCATGTCCCAAGCTATGTATTAATGTATAACCTTTGTCAGAAAAATCGTTTTCTACAATTTTTGCAAGATTTTTGATGTTTTGACCATCCCTTATTTCATTTAATACTCTTTTCTGGCTTTCTAAAACAAGATTATAAATCTCTAATTGTTCCTTTACAGGCTCACCTACAAATATGGTTCTTGTCATATCGGAACAATAACCTTTTACCTTACATCCCATATCTATTAAAATAATATCTTTTTCTTTAATTTTTCTATCTGTAGGTATAGCATGTGGTTTCGATGAGTTTTCCCCTGATGCAACTATAGTTTCAAACGACTCTCCTTCTGCATTATCCATGTAAAAATCATGAATTTTTCTTGCAATTTGCTTTTCTGTCATTCCTGGTTTTATAAATTCAAGCAAAAATTCAAAACATTTATCAGTTATTTCACATGCTTTTTTTATATTTTTTAATTCTTCTTCATCTTTTATCATCCTTAATGACTCTAATAACTTTGTAGCCTCAACAAAGTTATTTATTTTATATTTATGCATATATTCTTTATATACAGCATATGTTACATAGTCTTCTTCAAATCCTACATTCTCACAAAATAGAAAATAATTCTCATAATCTTCTTTTGATATGTTTTTTTGATCATCCACAACTATTTCGTCAAATGGTGTTAACGTACTTGTTACATGTTCTGTATATCTTGCATCTGTTACATAAATATTTTCTTTTCTTGTTAATAATAGTATTCCCTCTGCATCTATTCCTGTTAAATATTTTACATTTATTGGATTAGATATAATCATTCCTTGAAGATCTAACCCTGCCATTTTGTGTCTTAGTGCTTTTATTCTTTCATTCATACTATCCCTCTTTTTCTTTAATATTGAAGATTTTTGCTGTACAATCCTAAGCTAAATATATTCCATAAGACAAATATTATTTGCTCGTATGGTACAAATATTACGATTAATGTTCCTATTACTATAAACGGCCCAAATGGTATATATTCGTCTGTCTTTTTTACTTTTGTTATTAATAATATTATGCTTAAAATTGCGCCTATTAAAAACGAAAGCAATGCTATTATAATTATATTTGTAAACCCAAAGTATAAACCTAAGGCACCCATAAGCTTTACATCTCCAAGTCCCATAGCTTCTTTTCCATAGATTAAACCACCTAAAAGTGTTATTATTAAAAATATTCCAGCTCCTGCAATCATTCCAAGTAACATGTTTATCGAAATTGCAACATTGGATATTCCATATATAAATGTAAATATGATTCCTATTTCAAACATAGTCAAATTCAGTCTATTTGGTATTATTTGTAGTTTGTAGTCTATAACCACAACTGATAAAAGCATAGGGGTTAGAAGTAAATATTTTATAAGGTCTAAATTTTCAATTAATGTTGAATGAATTCCACATCTATAAAGTACCAGTATGTAAATCGCCGAATTAACAAGCATTAAAATATAATTTGGGCTAAAGTTTTGTTTATATTCTTTGAATAAATCAGTGGAAATGACTTTTTTATATTCTGGTAGTCTTTTATTTGCCCAATTTACAAGTTCTCCCACAAATAGTCCTACTATTGCAACTATTATATAATATATTATATTTACATCTTTTATATACATTTGTTTCTCCTTTATTTATCTTTTATAATTTGTTTACTTGTCCGTTTCTTTAGTTTTTTCTTTACCACATTTTCTAGTGGTCTTTTCCAAGCCGTGTACCAGAAGTCCTTCTTTGTTACTGGGTCTACTAAAATTGTAAACATTTTACATCTATTTCCTCCAATAATGTCTGTAAATATTTGATCTCCTACAACAGCTATATTTTCTTCTTTTATTTTTAGTAGTCTCTTTATTTTTTGGAAACCTTTTTTAGATGGTTTCTTCGCAAATGATTCAAATGGAATTTCTAGCTTTTTTGCTACAAATTCTACTTTTTCTGTTTTATTAGTATTAGATAAAATATACATTCTTATTCCCTGGCCTTGCAAATTTTTTGACCACTCTATAGTTTCTTCGGCTAGGTTTTTATTGTAATCTATTAGTGTATTATCTACATCTAATATAAGTGCTTTTATTTTATTTTTTATTAAAAAATCTATGGTTATGTCTTGTACATTATCAAAATATACATTCGGCTTAAAATTCATCTTATTTTGTCCTTTCTTTTAAAACATACATACTATAGCAAAAATTATTATTTTTATTATGGTTTTAAACATTAAATCGTAGTTTGTAAATTTTATTCCTAAATTATTTAATTTATCGTATTTTGCAATTACTTTATTTATATCTTGCTTTTCTAAAATGTTTTTTTCTTCCATATATTCCTTGGCCAGAAATCTCGCCTTTGTCATTGCATCATTTTCCAAATAGCTTCTTACAAAATAGTATATATAGCTTGCTATAATTAAAATATTTAGGAATGTCATTTTATATGGAAGGACTTTAAATAATGCTAAGATGCTTATTATGGCAAAATAAAGTAAGTAAATATTTGAATATATAAAATTAAACTTTAATATTCTTTTATCTTGAATTGAATGTAGGCATTCATGTGCAATTGTTTGTACCCTAGTATAGTTTTGTCTTAAATTACCAATAATTATTTTGTTGGTAGCTGCTATATATAGGCAATTGCTTGCTTTTTCATCTTCTTGTATTGTTACTTCCGTGTTATTTATTTTTTTCAAAATTTCCTCACAAATTTGCTTATTTTCTGGCATTTTATTTATAATGTTATCTAAATCTTTGTCTTCTGCCATTGCTTTTATATCTTTCATACTAAATTTATAAATTACAGCAAGTAATATTAATATGAATATTAAAAATATTACTATTATTGCATATTCCATATATCTTTTAAGCTATGTTATCTAACTAGCTTTTTCCTCCCTTTATTTTTTATAAATATTTTTAACTTTTCTTTAATTTTTTATGAAATTAAGTCTCTTACTGCTTCTGTTATTATTTTATTTACATCTGCTAGTAATATATTGAATTTTAGCTCTGCATCAAAGTATTTTTTTATTTCTTCTATTTGAATAATTTCTTCATATATCTCTTGAATTTTTTTTATTTCTCCTTGCCCTTGTTGACCTGTTTTTATTAAATTGATTTGCTCATCATATCTTATTTTTTCAAAATTATCTATTTTTTCTTTTAATTCTGGATTTAGATTTATGTATTGTTTTGCTGTTTTAAAATTTATATATTCCTCCGAATTTTTTAATGCCTGTGATAATCTTCTTGCTTCATCATAAACATTCATGTTTTCCCCTTTCTATTTCTAATTTTTATATTTAGAAGATTTTTTACCATTATATTATATATTTTTTCTTGTTTTGTCAATAGGAATTTGGTTATAAAAATAACAAAAAGTACGGAAAGTCTATCATTTTCAATTATGACTTTTCTTGAGTAGAACAAAAGCGGACATTATTAACATTTTCGCTATTTATGACATTTTAAAGTCCGCGTCTTTGTTCGTCCGCGAAAAATTGTATAACAATTTTTCTGTGGAATACTTTATATTATAGGAAGTTCAGAGAACTTTCCTATAATATAAAAAATTGAAGTTCTTTACTTAGAACCTCAATTAAGCGAAACAACATGAGTAAGATATTCTCTTACTTTTTTATATTATATAAGTTCAATCTCTACTCCAGTATAAAAATGTTTTATTATATCCTCCACTCCATATCCTTGTTTTGCCAAACTATCTGCACCTGTTTGGCTCATACCAACGCCATGACCATATCCTGTTACATTAAACGTAATGCTTTCCCCATTTACTACTACATTAAAAAATGTAGATCTAAGTCCTAAGCAGGATCTTAGCTTTGTTGCCGGTACATTTGTGTTTCCAATCTTTATTGTTCTTACTCTTCCACTTTCTGTATATTCTGTAATTTTTATTTCTTCCTCATTTTGCAAGTTAATTTCGATATCTGGGTAGGTAGATTTTAATTTTTCCTTTAATTCATCTTTTGAGACAGTAAGCTCTGTACTATATCCAGAATATCCGTCTTCGCCTGAGGTTTCTACACTTTGCAGATATGGCAAATTTTCTCCTCCCCAAACATTACTTGCACTTTCAGTTTTACCGCCACTATTTGCATGGAAAAATGCATCTATTGGCTCCCCATTATATGTAATTATTTTTCCATATGTTTCATTTACAGCTTGTTCTATTTTGCTCCAATTTGACTGTCTTTCATCTTCTGACCATTTGGCAAGTCTATCATCTTTTGAAATCCAAGCTTGACAGCACGTTGATTTATCACATATATCTGCATTCTCATGTTTGTTTGAGCTATTTATTATCTGATACAAAGTATATGTTCTTGCAACAATCGCTTGGGCTTTTAATGCTTCTATATGATAACTTACAGGCATTTCTGCTGAAACTACACCATATAAATATTGTTCCAATGGTATTTCTTCTATTTGGTTTGAATCTTGGTGATATAGTTTTAGTGTTGCAAATCTTGTATACTCATATTTAGTAGAATTATCTGAATTTTCCTGTGTTTGAGCTATTTGAGTATTATCTTGATTTTCTTTTTTATCAAATAAATTTGATACTGTTATGCTTTTTTTAGTAAATATTGCGGGTAGAATAAAAATAACTAAAGTAAAGACTAATATGTACATTAATGCCTTTTTCATATATTTTTTCACCTTTCGACTTTTTCTTACAATTATTGCATTTTTAGTGCACTATTCTAATATAAACCATTAAACAATACATTTTACCAAATAACTAGCTTACCAACTCCATCTTCATATTTTGTAAAATTCTTTTTTCTATTCTAGAAACTTGAACTTGGGATATTCCTAAGATTTTTGCTACTTGATTCTGAGTTTTTTCTTTATAGAATCTAAGCATTATTACTTCTTTATCTCTTTGTTCTAAATTTTCTATCAATTTATGTATAGTAACTTTGTTTGTAATTAAATTGGCCTCGTCGACATTATTTGATATCTTTTCGACTATGCTAACTGATTTATCTGTTTTATAGTCAGTATACATTGCGCTTTCTAAAGAATCGATTGGGCTCGATGACTCTAAAGCCATTGCGATTTCTTCTTTAGGAACCTTTAAAATTTTTGCAATTTGTCCGAACAGTTAGCTCTTCGTTATTTTTCTTAAGATGTTCTTTTTGTAGTTCTAAAATTTTTACATTAAGCTCTTTTAAACTTCTACTTACCTTTATTGGTCCATCATCTCTTAAGAATCTTTTTATTTCACCTAGTATATAAGGCACTGCATATGTTGAAAGTTTTACTTCAAATTCAACATTAAACCTTCTAATTGCTTTTATAAAGCCCATACACCCTATTTGATATATATCTTCTATATCATATCCCCTTTGCATAAATCTTTTAACAATGCTCCATATTAATCCTTGGTTTTCTTCTACTAATTTTGTCATTGCGTCTTTATCTCCATTTTGGGCTTGTATAATTGTATCTATGTAATTTTCATACAACATTAATTACCCCCTTAGAGCCTCTTCTAAAGTAACAGCATTTTCTGCTGTTTCTTCCTTTTTTATTGTCTTAGTCATTGTAATTTTGGTACCTAATCCTAGTATGGATTCAACTTTTAAATCGTCCATAAAACTGTCCATAATTGTAAATCCCATTCCTGATCTTTCTAAGTTAGGTTTTGTTGTATACAAAGGCTGCATTGCCATCTCTATGTTTTCTATTCCTTTTCCGCTATCTGAGACTTCAATTATAATTTTATTGTCTATTAAATTACATTTTAAGTTTATAACACCAAGCTTGTCCTCATATCCATGAACAATACAATTGGTAACTGCTTCTGATACAGCAGTTTTAATATCCGAAATTTCTTCTATAGTTGGATCAAGCTGTGATACAAATGCTGCTACTGTTATTCTCGCAAAAGCCTCATTATTTGATTTACTTAAAAACTCTAATTTCATTTCATTTTCATTTGTTTTACTCATAAATTTGCAACCTCCTTGTTTTGCATATTCTCTAATATGCTTTCTAAATTTGTTTCTGGTATAATTTTTAAAACTCCACTCATTTGAAAAATCTTTCTAACACTGTCTGACATATTAGCAAGTTGTAGGCTACCGCCAAGCATTGAAATTTCCTTGTACCTTCCAATTATCATACCTATTCCTGCACTATCCATAAAAGTAACACGATCAAAATCAAATATAACTTTTCTAGGCATATATCTTTCAATTTCATAATCCGCTCTCCTCCTTATCTTTTGGACGCTATAATCGTCAATTTCTTCTGTTATTTTTAAAACTAACAGCTTGTCTTGTAGATAAAATGTACTTTCCATTTTTTACCTCGTTCCTTTCTAAGGAATAAATCAGGTTGAAAATAAAATTAGATTCTTCAACCTTACTCCTTTTATCTTATGAATTCGAAATTATTGTACACTATTTAAATTAAAAAATTTGTCATATTGTGGTGTGAATATAAATTTTTTTT
>CANQFW010000034.1 GCA_947599995.1 uncultured Clostridia bacterium | reverse complement strand
ACATTAGCAGAAATGATGACTGCATTAGGAGATAAAATAAACGAGATCTATACTGTATATATAAGTCCATTCTTTGAAAATTTATCAATTGGAATGTCTGATACATTCGGAAAACTTTTAGAGGTTTGGAATACTTATATTGTTCCATTTTTAGAAAATATTTCTGTAGGTTTTGAGCAATTATGGACAGAACATTTAAGTCCTTTGATGGATAAAGTCGGTGGCTTAATTGGTTCAATTGTTCAAGCAATTCAAACATTATGGAATACTGTATTAAAACCACTTATTGATTGGATAATTCAAAATGTATTACCTAAATTGGTTCCAATATTTGAAAGTTTATGGAACACGATTAAAACAGTATTTGGATATATTGCAGATGCCATAGGTAAAGCAATAGACTTTTTCAAAGGCTTAATTGGTTTAATTATTCAATCAATTCAAACATTATGGAATACTGTATTAAAACCATTTATTGATTGGATAATTCAAAATGTATTACCTAAATTGGTTCCAATATTTGAGAGTTTATGGGACACCATTAAAACAGTATTTGGATATATTATTCAAGCAATTCAAACATTATGGAATGCTGTATTAAAACCATTTATTGATTGGATAATTCAAAATGTATTACCTAAATTGGTTCCAATATTTGAAAGTTTATGGGATGCGATTAAAACAGTATTTGGATATATTGCAGATGAAATAGGTGGAGCAATAGACTTTTTCAAAGGCTTAATTGGTTTAATTATTCAAGCAATTCAAACATTATGGAATGCTGTATTAAAACCATTTATTGATTGGATAATTCAAAATGTATTACCTAAATTGGTTCCAATATTTGAAAGTTTATGGGACACGATTAAAACAGTATTTGGATATATTGCAGATGCCATAGGTGGAGTAATAGACTTTTTCAAAGGCTTAATAGATTTTATAGTTGGAGTATTTACTAGAGATTGGAATAAGGCATGGGAGGGTATAAAAACAACTTTCAATGGAATATGGAATGCAATCAAAGGTATTGTTCAAGCGGTATGGAGTGCAATTAAAGGAATAGTTGAAACTGTTATAAATGTAATAAAAACTATAATTTCTACAGTATTTAATGCAATAAAAACCATAATTACAAATATATGGAATGGAATCAAAACATTTTTCACTAATATATGGAATGCAATTAAAAATGTAGTATCAACCGTCATAAATTCAATAAAAGATACTATTTCAAATGTATTTAATGGAATAAAAAATACCATAACAAATATATGGAATAATATTGTAACTACAATTAGTAATGTATGGAATACGATTAAAACTAAAGTGAAAGAGGGAGCACAAGGTGCTTGGAATGCAATTACTTCTATTTTTGGAAATATAGCAAATTGGTTTAAGAATATCTTTACTCAAGCATGGACCGCAGTTAAGAATGTATTTAGCACAGGTGGAAAGATATTTGACGGAATAAAAGAGGGTATTGTAAACTTCTTTAAGACAATAGTTAATGGAATAATCGGTGCTATCAATAAAATAATTGCAGTTCCATTCAATGCAATTAACGGAATATTACAAAAAATTCATGATGTTGAAGTAGCTGGATTTAAGCCATTTACGTGGGTTCATAAATTTAATGTTCCTCAAATTCCTATGTTAGCACAAGGTGGTTTTGTTGAGGCAAATACACCAAGGTTAGCAGTAGTCGGAGATAATAAAACACAAGGAGAAATTATTTCTCCAGTAGATAAAATGAAAGAAACATTTTTGAGTGCATTACAAGAATTTAGAAATATGAATTCTGGAATGGGTGGAGATTATGTTCCAATAGAAATCAATATACCAATTTCTTTAGATGGCGAGGAAATACAAAGAAAACAAGATGAAAGAAAAGCGAGATTAGCACTTGCCACGAACGGAAGGAGGTATTAAAATTATGGCTACAACATATAGAGGAGATTTAATAAAATTAAGTGGAAAAAGTTATAAGTGTATTACATCTTATAAAATCCAAAGAAATAAATTATGGAGTTCTGATACTGGAAGAAATATGGCTGGTGTAATGAAAGGAACTCTTATAGGGAATTTCCCTAAAATACAACTAGAAATAGAACCTTTAGATGCTGAAGAAATGAGAGAGTTAGAACTCATGTTTGATTCAGCATCTTTTGTTGTGGAATATTACAACAATAAATATGGTTGCACATGTACTGCAGATTTTTATGCGAACGATTATGATGAAGATTTGAATATAGAAAGATTTCCAGAATTAAAATACAAATCATTTACAGTAAATCTAATACCAAACGAGGGGGAAGATAGACATGTTAAAAATAACTAATACTTTTGAAAATAAAATGAAAGTTTATGGAAAACAATTAAATATCTTGCTTGGTTTTGGGCATACAAAATTAGATAAAACTCATGTTAAAAAATTAAATTTATCTGTAAATGGAGATTTATTTACTTCTGTTATGAGGCAAGTTGAAATAGAAATAGAAAATTATACAACAATAGATAAAAATAAAATCATGACAGTTAAAGAGGTACATGAAGCACTTGTTATAAGAGTAGACAAAACTCAAGTAAAATATTTAGCAGATGACCAGGATAAAGAGTATACAGTTGAAGATGTACACAATATGAGTGTAAACAAAATGAATAATGCTAGAGTAAAATTCCTTATACCACATGAAAAAAGAGAAAATATTGAAACTGCAACTGAAATAAATATTCAATTAGGGGTTAGGACATCAGAATTTGATGAATATGAATATATTGATTGGGGAGAGTTTGTTGTTTATGACAAAGAAGAAAAAATAGATACTCGCTCATTAAAATTATATTTGTATGATCACATGATAGATAGCCATATAAAATATACTGATAGTCCTCTTACTATTGATTATTCAACTGGAAGTGTTACTAATTTAGATTTATTAAGAGCAATTTGTAGTAAATTCGGATGGACTCTAAAAACAACTGACTTTGCTAATGCTAACAAGATAATAAGTGAAGATAAATATGCAGAGTTAACTGATTTTACATATAGAGATATTTTAGATGAAATTGCAGCAAGTGCTGGAGGTTTTATAAAAATAATAAATAAAGATTTATATGTAGCTTATCCAACTGAAACTGGAAAAACAATTGATGAAAACGATTTAGAAAAACTTTCAATTGGAAAGAAAATAGGACCTTATAACACAATGGTATTAGGAAGAAGTCCTCAAGAAGATAATATTTATTATCCAAGTTCAATACCAGCCTCTGGTAGAGTTTCAATAAGAATAGATAATAATCAGATTATGGACAAAAATAGGAGCGATTATATTGAGGAAATATTTAATCATATAAACGGACTTTCTTATTATGTATTTGAATATACCTCTTTTGGTTTTGGTTATTTTGAATTTGGAGATATTGTTACTCTAAAAGATTTACATGAGAATGAGTATAAGACAATTTTATTTAATATCAATATAGAAATAACATCTGGTATAAAAGAAAAAGCAAATACAAAAGAGCCAAAATATAGTGAAACTAAATATCAGTATGCTACAAGTATTGAGAAAAGAGTAACTAATACTGAAATAATAACAAATAAGCAAGAGGGTAAAATTCAAGAAATAATTGAAGAACAACAAGGTGCAACCTCTAAAATGAATTTATTAGAATCAACAATAAATGAGACAAAAAGAACTATTTCTGATTTTCAAAGTGAAACAAATAATAAAATGGCTGAATTTCAAGAAAATCTAAATGGATTAAATGTAACATTAAAAAATAATAGTGGTAATAATATTTTCTATTATGATACGGACTTTTGGGATGGACATGCAATTGAGAGTTATATTGATACTGATACAAGAAAAAATACAGTTAGTGGAATGGGGTATAAATTATCAATAGGAAAAGTATCTCAAGAGGCAATTGTTAAAAATGATGATTATACAATATCTTTCTTATATAGAAATAATAATCAATTAGATAACACAACGGCAACAATAAATGGAGTAGTAGAAAAACTTGGTTATACTGGGCAAGAATGGAAAGAATACGAAAAACATATTAAAGTAACAGACAATAGAATTTCTATTGCATTTGAAACAGACATTGATGATGCCATAGAAATTGCCGATGTAATGGGAAATATAGGAGTTGAAAAACAAGCATGGTCTCAAAATCCTAATGAAACACATACAGATACAGTTGATATAGGAAAAGGAATACAAGTTAATTCTAGTACATCTAATACTTATACGAGAATGGATGCAGATGGTTTTAGAAATTTTAATTCATCAACTGGAGAAGTAACAACTGAATTGACAGATAAAGGAACAGCAACAAAAGAGTTACAAGTACAAACTAAAGCTGAAATCACAGGCTTGTTATTTCAACAAATTGAAGGCCAAACATGGATTTCAAAATTATAAAGAAAGGAGAATATAACAAGTGGCAACGAATGAATATCTTAATAGTAATGGATATGCTGGAAGATATATAGAATTACACTGGTGGAGAACTGGAACATGGAATGGTGCTACATGTGGTTCAAATATACATTGGGAATTACATGGTAGAGGCGATGCACCAGCTGGCTATTACAAATCTGGTAATTTCAAAGTAGTTATAAATGGTCAAGTATTATATAATTCATCTACAAGAATAAATCTATATAACGGAACATTGGTTGCAAGTGGAGATACTTCAATACAACATGATAGTAATGGTAGCAAGTATTTTACTGCTAGCATTGAGGCTGGTATTTATACTATTGCCGTAAATTGTTCTGCTGGTGGTGGCTGGTGGCTAGACTCTATTCCAAGAAACCTAGATAGTATAAATATAACTGAAAGAAGTCATGGCTACGATTATATACAAGTAGGATGGACATGTAGTCCAGCAAGAGATTGGACACAGTATAGCTTAAATGGTGGTGCTTGGACAGATGCTGGAGATAGTGTAGCAAGTGATGGCAAATCTGGATGGTTTAATATAAGTAACTTAAAAGAAAATGCTAGATATACTGTTAAAGTTAGATTAAGAAGAAAAGATAGCCAATTATGGTCAGAATCTAATACATTAACAATTACAACCGCTAGTGCTCATACAACTATTACTCAATTTGTTGTAAATAAAGTAACTGGTAGAAGCGACCAATTAAAAATAACATGGGCTGCTGGAAATGCCTGTGATTATGGTTGGTATTCTATAGATAATGGAAAAACATGGGTTGGTGGTTTGAGTTATCCAGACCAGATTATAAGTGGGTTAAGTAGTGCAACTTCTTATAAAGTAAAAATTAGAGTAAGAAGAAAAGACTCTCAACAGATAACAGAAAGTGGAACAGTTACTCAAACAACTTATACACAAACAAAATTCACAAAAAATACAGTTAGTCATATTAGTGGATATAGTGGTTTAAGCCAATTAAAAGTAGATTGGGCAACAAATATTACAATTCAAAAATTAGAATTATCTTTGAATGATGGATCTAGTTGGACTAATAAAGGGAATCCTAATAGTGCAAGTGGTAGTTTTACAATAACTAGCTTATCTATGAACACTTATTATAATATAAAATTAAGGGCTACAAGTAAAGATGGTTCTGTTGTTACAACTACAGGAACAATAAAACAAAATACATATAATAAGGTAACTGGTAATCTATATAAAAATGGAACAAAACTTAATATAACAACTGGGATACAAATAACTACTACTGATAGTTTAGAATTTAGAGATATTTCAAATCCAGCTGGATGCACTTATAAAATATATTTTGAAACACCAGATAATAATAGAAGAATAAAACAAAGCGGAACAACAATAACTGCAAGCCAGATAAAATCAATGTTTCAATATTTACCTAATAGCAATTCACAAGCATTTAATGTTGGAATTGCTACAATGAATGGTACTACGGAAGCACAATATGTTGATTTCTATGGTAATTTGGTTATAACTAATTCAAATCCTACTTTTAATAATTTTACTTATGAAGATACGGATGAAACATGTAAAAAATTAACTGGTGGAAATCAAGGAATAATAAAAGGCTATTCAGATGTAAAAATAAATATTTCTAATGCAAATAAAGCTATTGGAAAAGATTATGCTATAATAACAAAATATAGAGCAGTAATTGGAGAAAAGCAAAAAGAAATGGCATATTCTAGTTCATCAAATGTAAGTGGACAAATAGATAATGTTGACAGTAATGTTTTCACAGTATATGCAATAGATTCAAGAGGAAATTCAACCTCAAAACAAATTAGCCCTAGTGCATTTTATAATTATTCAAACATAAAGATAACAAAGGCAGAAATTGCAAGGACTAATGGAGTTGGAGAAGAAACAGAATTATCTTTTGAAGGACAATACTGGAATAACTCTTTTGGTAACATTATAAATGGAATTATTAAATGCTATTATCAATATAAAACAACATCATCTGATAAATGGATTACTGGAGAAACACCTATAACATTGACTCTTAATGGCAGTAAATTTAGTTTTAAGGGACTTGTTAAAGGAGATGATGGAGCAAAAGGCTTTTCAGTAACAAATAATTTCAATATAAAAATATATGTAGAAGATAGATTGTCAAAATCTACTTTTGATTTAATTCTAGGTTCTGGAACTCCACAACTTGCAGTTGCTCAAGAGGGTGTTGCAGTTGGAGGAATGTACAGAGCCGATTTAGGAGAGGGTTTGCAAATATATGGCAAACTCTTTTTGAATGGAAAAGAAATAAAAATTTAATATAAGAAAGGAGAAAATAAAAAAATGTCTTTGAGAACAACTTTTTTAAAATTATTTAAGTGGAATACTTCTGATGATGAGGACCTAAACAGTAACTTTGATATTGATACAGCTATGAATGATAACTGGGATAATATAGACAATGCTATGAGTGATTTGAGTGGCAATAAAGTTGATAAAGTTGAGGGAAAACAATTATCTTCAGAAGATTATACCATAGATGAAAAAAACAAATTAAAAAATATAGCAGCTGGAGCACAGGTTAATGTTATAGAAAAACTTACTATTGATGGAAAAGCAGTTTCTGTTACAAGCAAATCAGCAGAAATAAAAGATGCTGAAGTAAAAAATGCAAGAAAATCAACAATAAAAAATAAAACATTTGAAAGTGTAACTGCTCGTATTGAAGAATTAGAAGAAGATGTAGATAGCATTGAAACAACAAGAGGTCATGTTTATGGTGTAAGAAGAAAAATAACAGATAATTCTAGTTCGGCATGGGAAAGATTATTTGATGGTGTAGGAAAAACTGCTAATGCAACTAAAAATGGTGGAGTAGTACAAAATGATTTTGATAATTTGGCTCCTTGGTCTGAAATTAAATCATGTAATTATGATCTAGAAACTAAAAAAATTAAGGCTTGGTTTGGAGATGCAAATTTCAAATTTACTGGAGAAAATGGAGATGTATTTACATATTATCCAAAAACCTATTGGAAAATCTATCAAGAAAATGACTATGATTATGTTTTATTAGCTGATTATCCAAAAGCTGGTTTCACAGAAGTAGATGGTTTCTTTATTGGTAGATATAATGGAAGTGTTGTTGAATCTGATAGTAAATTACATAGTTATAGTGGATTAGTTCCAACAACAAGTAAAACTATAGTTCAATTTAGAACATTAGCACAAGCATTAGGAGATAATTTCTCTCAATTAGACTGGAGATATTTTGTTGTTCAAATGCTTTATTTAGTTGAATATGCAAACTACAATAGTCAATCAATGCTTGGAAATGGTGTTATGAGCCGTAAATACTTAAAAACACTTGTTGCTGAAAAAGGTGTAAATAGAGTTATAGTTGGCAGTTCATCTGGTTATTATGTAGGACAAATTATAAGAATTGGTACATCTGATGGTGGAACTCAAGTTGCAGATGCAAGAAAAATTACTAAAATAGATCCTTATAATGAAGAACCGATAACTGGATATGCAATAACATTTGATGGAACTCCAGTAGATATAGCAGTTGATAACTTTGTTTGTACAATGGCTCAAATAACTGGACAATGTGATAATTTAGGAATGAAGTCTGGATGTATAAACAATGATGGATATCACTCAATGATTTATAGAGGTGTTGAAAATATATTTGCAAATATATGGCAGTGGGTTGATGGAATAAACATAAGAGAGCATGTTGCATATATTTGTAAGGACCACTCAAAATATGCAAGTAATAAATTTGATGAAGATTATAAGCCTCTTGCTTATACAAATGCAGCTGAAAATGGTTATCCAAAAACATTAGGATTAGATGTTGATGAGCCATTTTTCAGATTTCCTACCGCAGTTGGTGGAGGCTCATCTACATATATGTCAGACTATTACTGGCAAAACACAGGAGACAGGGTTGCTCTTGTTGGTGGTAGTTTCTACTATGGCACTCTCGATGGCTTGTGGTTTTGGTACTTCGGCAATACCTCTTCGGTTGCGTATTGGAGCATCGGTTGCCGTGTTCTTATTGATAACCAGTAAAACGGGGGTTTGGGGGCGGTCAGCCTCCCAAAATATTTAATGAAAAGTCTAAAATTTATAGATAATTTTATAATTTTAGCATTACTCTATAAAATAAAAAAAGCATACAAGCAGACTTTATATAAAGGCTAATATAGTTAAATTAAAATTAAAAATATGCTATTATCATTTCAAACACAATTGAAAATATAGGGATTTGGTGTGTGCTTTACCGAGCTTTCACTTCTGACTTTGGAGGGTTGCTCATGTTGGTGGTAATTTCAACAATGGCACTAACGATGGCTTGTGGTATTGGAACTTCAACAATACCTCTTCGAATGCGAATTGGAACATCGGTTGCCGTGTACTTATTTTTGAAATAATAATTATATACATTACACACCATTTTCCAGAGCCCTTGCTCGAAATAGAGTCGCAACTGGATTGGATTAGTAAGCCCATTATGGTTTGAAAGTCCGATAGACAAAAATAAGAAATTATTATTTTACCAGAGGTGTGTTATGAAAAGAAAAGGCAATTTTTACAAGGACATTTGTAATAAAGATAACATCAAAAAAGCAATTATTGAAGCAGCAAAAGGAAAAAAGGATAGAAGTAATGTAGCAAGGATATTAGAGAATATTGACAAACATGTTGATATTCTCTTTAATATGTTAACTTCTAAAGAAATAAGATTATCTCCATACAAGAAAATGACAATACATGATGGAGCAAATAAAAAAGAGAGAATTATTTTCAAACCAGCATTTTTCCCAGACCAGTGCATACATTGGTCGCTTATGTTACAATTACAACCATTATTGCAAAAAGGAATGTACGAATATTCTTGTGCTAGTGTTCCTAATAGAGGGATACATTATGGTTCAACATACATCAAAAGAATATTAAAAGATGATAGAAAAAATACAAAATATTGCTTAAAATTAGATGTTAAAAAATTTTATCCTAGTATTGATAAAGAAATATGTAAAAGAAAATTCAGAAGAATAATAAAAGACTATGATGTACTGAATTTAATTGACACCATAATTGATAGTAGTAAAGAAAGTGGATTACCTATACGGAAATTTCACTTCACAATGGTTTGCAAATTTTTATTTGCAAGATTTAGATCATTTCATAAAAGAAAAAATGAAAGTAAAATACTATTTGAGATATATGGATGATATGGTTTTATTCGGTAGAAACAAAAAAGAATTGCATAAAATAAAAAATTTAATAGATGAATTTTTGAAACAAGAAGGACTAAAATTAAAAGAAAATTGGCAATTATTTAAGGTAGATTCAAGACCATTGGATTTCTTGCGGTTATAGATTTTATAGAGGATATACTACTTTGAGAAGAAGTAACTTTCTTCGAATTAAAAGAAGAGTAAAGAAAATCGTAAAACGAGGTTATATAAGGTTAACAGATGCATATTCTATGATTTCATATCATGGCTGGTTATCACATTGTAACAGTTTTAATTATAGAAATAAATATATCAAGCCTTATAAAATAACTCTAAAGAAATGTAAAGGAGTGATAAAAAATGATAGAAGTAAACTTAAATTGTGAGTCAGATACAAAGCCAGAAAAATATGTTGTTGAAAATATTTTGAATGGAAAATGTGATATTATCTTAAATGAAAATATTGAAGAACATTCAAAAGAAGATGAAAACGGCGAGAACAAAACATACTATACTTATGATATGTATAGAGTTGTAAAAAATAATTATAGAGATACACTAGAAGAAGAACTATCTGATAACACAGGTTTTCTAGTATGGTTGAATTTTGCTAAAGAACAATATGCAAAACAAATTATAAATGTTTCTGAAGCGGAAAGAATATCTGCATTAGAACAAGCAATAATTGATATAGGGGAGGTAATTGGAAATGATTAACTTTTATGTAATTCAAATAAGAGATTTGAAAACAATGACAATTGATGATGTCCCTAAACTATGGAGAGCAAAAGTAAAAAAGAAATTAGAAGAAGAGTCTTAATAGGGCTCTTCTTTATTTTGTACGAAAGGAGAAATTCAAATGGATCTATTGGAAATTCTAAAATCAGTATTTCAATATGGTGGAACAATAATAATGGCTGCATTATTTGTATGGGTATTTATCCAGGACAAAACAAAAAATAATAAGATGATAGAGGATAATACTCAAATGCTTAAAGTTCTAACTGAAAGCAATAACAACATAGCAAAATCATTAGATATAATTGCAAATAATTTAGTGATAATTGATGGTAAAGTTGATAGAAACTATCAAGAAGCACTAAAGGAAAGGAGTAAAAAATGAAACAAGCATGGAGTGATTTGAAAAGTTTTGTAACAATTGCTTTTACTTTTACAATTATAGCTTTAGTTTTAATTGTTGCAATAAAAGGAAACTGGGATATATTTCAGATTGTTTTTACATTGTTTTCTAATATAGCAACTGCAGTTTTCACATATTTTTTCACAAGAAAGACAAATGTTGAAAAAACTACTGAAATTGAGACAACAAATGATACCAACCAAGATTAAAAAATGGCTTAAAACTCATTCTCGTAAGCCGTTTTTTTATAATATCGTAAAATTTTTACGGTATTTTTTTAATATAGGAAGAAAATTAAAAAATCTTCCTATATTTTTTTAACACTCATGATTTAGAAAAACATGAGTGTAATTTTTTTATAAGGAGGTTTTCATTATGGAAGAAAACGAAAAAGAAATTGAATTAACCGAAGAAATGAAACAAGAACTAACAAATGGAAAGGAGGAAAACGAAGATGAGTAGATCTAGTTTAGCAACATTATCTGTTCCAGCGAGTACAAATAATTATACTCAAGGAAGAAGAGGTTATAAAGTATGTAAAATAACTGTGCATCACATGGCTGGTAAATTAACGGCTAGACAATGTGGAAATATTTTTGCTAATCCAAGCAGACAAGCAAGTTCAAATTATGGTATTGGATATGATGGAGAAATTGCATGTTATGTAGAAGAAGAAAATAGGGCATGGACTTCTAGTAATCGTGAAAATGATTGCCAAGCAATAACAATAGAAGTTTCAAATAGTGCAAATGGAAATCCTTGGCCAATATCAGATGCTTCTTGGAATAGTTTAGTTAAATTATGTGTTGATATTTGTAGAAGATACAAATTCAAACTTATTTATGATGGAACTAAAAATGGCAGTCTAACAAGACATGATATGTTTGCAAACACAAATTGTCCTGGACAAACTTTAGGTGGAAGATTCAAAGAATTAGCTGACACAGTAAATGCTCAATTAAATGGAGGAGCTACACCAGCACCAACTCCAAGTGCATCTAAAAAATCTAATGAAGAAATTGCTGAAGAAGTAATAGCTGGAAAATGGGGAAATGGAGATGACAGAAAAAATAAATTAACAAGTGCTGGTTATGATTATTCTACTATTCAAAATATTGTTAATCAAAAATTAAGTGGAAATACATCTACTCCAAAATCAACATTAAAATCAAATGAAACTATTGCCGAAGAAGTAATTGCTGGTGCTTGGGGAAACGGAGCAGACCGCAAAAACAGATTATCCGCAGCTGGTTATAATTATAGTGTAATTCAAGATTTAGTAAATAAAAAGTTAGGAGCTCCATCAAATTCTAATTCAAATAGAAAGTCTAATGAAACGATAGCAAATGAAGTTATCCAAGGAAAATGGGGAAATGGCCAAGATAGAAAAAATAGACTTCAAGCTGCTGGATATGATTATTCAGCTATTCAAGCAATAGTTAATAGAAAATTAAGCTAAAAATAATAAGTAGGGGAGATATTTTTCTCCTCTACTTTAATAATTCTTTTAATTTCTTCTGAATATCTAGTAAAAAGTTGAAAGATTGCTGAAAAGTGGTATTATTCATGTCAATTTCAATAATCTTTTTAAGTATTTTTCTTATCTCAATATTATTGCTATAATCAACAATATTAGTGTTTTGTGGTAGATCATCTATTATTTTATATTTTAGTTGCAAATTATCTAATTTTTTAGTATATTTTTCTAAAGAGGATATAGGAAATCCACATTTAATAATTTCAGGACTTAATGATGTGATTTTTAATCCTAATTTCTCATTTAGAATTTTTGCATCTTCATTTAGAATATTGTAGAATATGCCGATTCTAAAAATATATATTGAGGATGCATCTTTTTCTTTTAATTCTTTATACTGCTTTAGTATCTTGCTCATTTTTACCACTCTCCTTTTCATCTATCATTTCTAATAATTCTCCGAGGTTCACAACCAAAGGCTTTACACAACATTTCAAGTGTATCAAAATGTATGCCATATAAATCTTTTTTAGTTAAATTCTTTAATGATTGATAACTTCTTCCAGTTTTTACAGTTAACCAATAAAGTGATTTTCCATTATTTTTCAAGAACTCTTCGATTTTAAGATGTATCATATTAGCCTCCTTTCTATAATTGCAACTATATATATTATAAAATGAAGTAAAATTTATTTTAACTACATTGTGTTTTATATAAAGTTGGGTATATATATTGTAGGGGTATAATATTTATGATAAAATAATAATAAATAAAATAAATGATTGGAGGCTAACAATGCAAGTTTTAACACTTATTGATGAGGCTCTAGAAAAATTAGAAGATGGAAATTATCGTGGTTGTGGAGAAACATTAAAAAAATTAAAAGATGATGTTATAAAAGCAAATTTAGATAAAGAGTTATCTATTATAAAAGATTTAGAAAATGATATAAAATGAAAACATACTTTATATAAAGTCTGCGAGAGTTAAAATAATTTACATAATATGGTATAATATAATTAGCAAGAGAATATTCTCCGAATAAAACAAGGAGGTAGTAATGGAAGAGAAAAGATTAGTACAAATGCTAATGAAAAAACAACCATTAAGATATAAATTGCTAATTATAGTTAATAGAAAACTCATTCATGAAATATATAGAATGGCTTATATTGACTGCTACGAAAAAATGAATAAAAAATAGGATTTAACAACTTTTTAACAACTAAGTTTGAAATAACTGAATAAAACTGAATTAAAGTAATAGTAAAAAACATTGATTTTATAGTGTTTTAGATAAACTGAACAAATCAGAATTGATTTGAAATAAAACCGTTGGTTCAGGTGTAGTTGCTGATATATTAGAGTAATAAATACAGTAATAGCAAGGGTTACAAAGATTTGTAGCACCTTGCTATTTTAAAGTTAAAATATATATGTATATTTTATAAATAATAACGCATAGTTAATACAT
>CANQFW010000033.1 GCA_947599995.1 uncultured Clostridia bacterium | reverse complement strand
AGTAGACAAGAATTTAGGTACTGGGCTATTGATAACAAAGATTCTAATGGCAATGAGGTGAAAGGACAAGAAGGAAAAACACATCATTCAGTACCACAAGAAGGAAAAGATTCAGCTCCATACCTTGCTTTAAAATTATATACAGATGATAAGAATACCCCTATTAATAGAACAATTTCAGGAACAGTGTTCAAAGACAATAATATAAGAGGTGAAGATAATGAAGTTGTTGGTAACGGAAAATATGATGATAAAGAAAATAAAGTATCAAAAGTTAAAGTTGAACTAATAAACAAATCTGATGGAAGACCTGCTAAATTATACACTATAGAAAAAAACGAAGAAGGAGTATATAAGCAGAAAGATACAGATAATGACGCTATAGTTGAATCTAACAATTATGGCGAGTACAAATTTGAGGGAGTAGTTCCGGGAGAATATTATGTAAGATTTACCTATGGAGATGGAAACCAAACAATTTGTGGCATTGATGGCAATTCAGTAGAAAATATGATAACGAACAAAATATATTCTAATGGATATAAATCCACAATAGTCAGTGATCAAAAAGTAAAATCAGCTTATAATGGATTAACAAAAGATGGTAACAAAAGTTCAGATAAAGATTATTTATGGTATCTATATAATACCCAACATATTTATAATACTGCAGTTGATGATGATATTAATGACAATAGTTTTGGATATGCACAGCAAATAGATTTTAGAACGGAAAATAGAAATGAAAAGGATGTTGCAAGAAGTAAAACTGCAAGTACTCCATTTATATCTGTACCAATAGAATTTACAACAGAGGTTACAGGTTCCGCAAAAGAGCATTTTTCATCATATGATCGTATGAGTTTTGGAATAATAGAAAAACCAAAAATAGTAATAGAAATCGACAAAGAAATAACCAACATAAAATTAACTCTTCAAAATGGACAGGTACTAATAAGTGGAAACCCAGTAACGCAGAACATTCCATACGTGGCAAATCTAGATGAAATTTGGTCAAAGATAGGAAGTAGCTATACAAAAATAGAAGCAGATATTCAATATATGTATGGTTCGACTTTAGAGTTAACATACTCATTAACAGCAAAAAATAATTCAGATGTATCTTATACAACAGAAGATTATTACAAATATGGAATAAAATCTAATGATGAAAATGATGAGGCAAAAGTAAAAGTAAATACACTACTAGAATATCTAGATCCACAATTAAAGATTAAATATAAGGGAGACATAAAAGAAGGTACAGGAGACACAGAATACACTTACGTTGTTAATAGCGAAATTAATAATTTAAGCTCTAATACAACAGCACCAAACTACCCATACTATTTGGCAAGAGAAACTTTAGAAGAAAAAGAAGATGTAGAAGAAGGATATTATAATAAGATATATGAACTAGGTAACAGCAAAGATAGTCTAGATGGAAAAGAATTAAGAACATCAAACATAGCAGAAGATGATTCTAGTGTAACAGTAAAAGTAGTAGCTAAAAAAATATTATCTAATTCAAATGACAATATGGAATATATAAGTTATGCACAGGTTTCTCAAGTAACAACAGCATTAAATACATATAGTGATCCAACAGCAGTACCACTAGTTAATGTTACAGGAGAAGAAGATAACTATTGGGATAGTATAGGTATAAAATATGATAAGCAGCCACAAGACTCAGCAAAGATAATTGTTACACCATCAACAGGGTTAGACAGAAATATGAAATATATTGTTTCGGCAACAATTGTATTAATTTCGATTGGATGTATAATTGTTTGTATAAAGAAACTAAAAAAATAATTACTGAAATAAAAAGATTCTAAAGTTAAATTCTTTAGAATCTTTTTTTCTCTAGAACTATTCTGTTGACACTCATGTTTTTATGAATTTTTACTAAACTATAATAATTACCCAGTAATGATTTGTGAAAAATGTTATAAAATATATTGCCAAAACACTACAAAAAGCTTATAATAAGTTCTATAAAAAGAAATGAAGAAAGGAACAAAACCTATGAAAAAGAAAATAATTATTTTAGTTATAATTTTAATTATAGTTATAGCAAGTATTTTTGCCATAAAAAGTAAAAATTCAAAATATGAGTATAATTTAAATAAAGTTACATCGTACGAATATTTTACACTAATTTCAAATGAAAAACATGGGGTTATAAATAAAAACGGAGACATAGTAATAAACCCAAATTATACAGATATAATAATACCAAATCCAGAAAAAGACATATTTTTCTGCTACAATAATGATGCTGTCGAAGTTATAAATTCAAAAGGAGAGAAGTTATATACAAATTTTGAAAAAGTGGAACCAATAAAGTTAAAAAATGTTGCAACAACACTTAACTACGAAAAGAGTGTATTTAAATTTCAAAAAGATGGAAAATATGGATTAATAAACACAGAGGGAAAAATAATAGTAAAAAATGAATATGAATCAATAGAAAACCTACAATTATGCGAAGGTCTATTTTTAGTAAGTCAAAATAGTAAATATGGAATAATAAACTTAAAAGGAACTGTTGTAATAAATCCCTCTTACGATAACATTACCTCAGATGGATATTATACAGAACAAGACGGATACAGAAAATCAGGTTTTATAGTATCAAATAAAACAGATGATGGATATAGATATGGCTATATAACAAATACCGGAAAAACATATCTATCTACATCATACAACTCTATTGCAAGAGTAAGAAAAGACGATACAGATAAAGATGTGTATTTAGTGGTGTCACAAAGCGGAAAATACGGACTATATAAGAACAAAAAAAATGTTATAAGCCAAGAATATCAATCGATTGAGTTTGATGAAAATAATCATTTACTAATTATTGAAAAAAATAAAAAATACGGAGTGGCATCTTTAGAAGGGAAAATAATAGTAGAGCCAGAAAATACAGAGCTTGAGATAAAAGGGATATATATATATGCAAAGCAAGCTCTAGAAAACAAAGTGTATGACATAAATGGAAACAAAATAAATATTAGCTTTAATAAGGCAATATATGAAACAGAAAATGAAAACTATAGAATATCTACATTGGAAAACAATGATGTAACATATTACGGCATAGTAGATAGAAATGGAAACACCTTAGTAAGTGAAAAATATCAATATATTGAATATGCATTTGGAACATATTTTATTGCAAAAAATGATGAGGGAAATTATGGAATAATAAATTCAAATGGTAAAGAAACAGTAGAATTTAAATATAATGTGCTTCAAAAATTAAAAGGTAAAAATGTTTTACAAGCAGTAAGTAGCAATTTAGGAGTTACAGACTTTTATTCGTCAAGTCTAAAAACAATATTATCAGTAAAAAATGCAGATATAAATAACGAAGAAGAATATATAAAAATTTCTACAGAAAATGAAACAATTTATTTAGATGCAGATGGAAACAGAATAACTAAAGATTCTGAAATAATAAAAAATTCAAATAAATTGCAAGAACCAGATACAATTGGAAAATATAAAAAAGTTCAGTTTACATTGGAAAATGTTTATTATACAGAATAAAAAATAAAAAAGGTAATTTGAGATACTTTCTCAAATTATCTTTTTGACATTTTCTGTATAGATTAATTATTATCAATAAAAATATTAGGTCAAAATTTGAATCTTATTACCTTAACTCTAGGCAAATACACTTGAAGCGAATAAATTTAAAATTCAAGTACATAATATAAACATAAATTTATTTTAAGGAGAATTATTTTGAAATTAGGATTAGCATTATCTGGTGGTGGAGTTAGAGGAGTTGCTCATATAGGAGTTTTAAAAGCTTTAGAAGAAAATAATATAAAAATAGATATGATAGGAGGCACAAGTTCAGGTGGACTTATAGCTTCACTTTATGCCATGGACTATAAACCTGAATACATTTATAACTTATTTAAAAAGTATAGTAAAGATGTTATAAGTATGGATAATAGACCAATTTTAAACGGTATTAAAAATTATATTATAAGCAAAAGGATCGGAATTGCAGGAATTAGCGATGGCTCAAAATTAGAAAAATTATATACAGAACTTGCTAAAAGTAAAAATATATACTGCATGAGAGACATAAAAATGCCAATTGTAATACCCAGTATAGATTTAACAGATGCAAAAGAATATATATTTTCTAACATGATTCCAACAAATGATGATGCTAGTAAATATATAGGGGATATTCCAGTAGGAAGAGCGGTACGTGCAAGCAGTAGTTTCCCAGCATTTTTCTGTCCATGTGAATACAAAAACCATATGTTTTTAGATGGAGGAACTTTAAATAATGTTCCCGCAAATGAAGTGAAACAACTTGGTGCAGATAAAGTTATTTCGGTAAATTTTGAAGAAACAACCTATGATGGGGATAGTGATATAATGGATATAATAATGAGAGCATTAGACATAATGGGAAGTAAAATTTCCGAAAATGTGCTTAAAAATAGTGATTATATCTTAACTATTCCAACAGAGAAGGTAGGCCTTTTAGACGACAGTAAGACAGAAAGCTGTTTTAAATATGGCTACGAGACAGCTATGAGAAATATGGATCAAATAAAAAAAGTTATTTCAGAACGGATAATTAAGTTAAAATATAAAAATAAATCTTTCATTCGAAAATTCTATATTAATTTATAATTTTAAAACAAAAAGAAGGTTCAATTTTAGAAAATAAAATGTCATTAGGAGCATGACACTAAATCGGACTTTCTTTAATATAATAATAAAGACTACATTAGAATTTTATAAGATAAAAAGGTTGGAAATTTAACTCTTCTTCAATCGATTTGTCTTAGAAAGGGATGAGATTAAAATGGGTACATTTTATTTTGATAATGCAGCTACTACAAAGGTTAAAGATGCGGTTTTAAAAGAGATGATTCCTTATTTTACTAATGAATATGGGAACCCGTCTTCAATTTATAGCATAGGAAGAAGAGCTAAAAGCGGCATTGAAGAAGCAAGACAAAAAGTAGCAAATTTAATTGGTGCAGATAAAAACGAGATTTATTTTACTGCAGGAGGGTCAGAAAGTGATAATACAGCATTAAAGGGAATTGCATATGCAAAAAAAGAAAAAGGAAATCATATAATTACAAGCAAGATTGAACATCCTGCTATCATCGATTCATGTAAAATGTTAGAAAAACAAGGTTTTGAAATTACATATATAAATGTAGATGATCGGAGGAAAAATAAATTTAGAAGAGCTAGCACAAGCTATAACAGATAAAACAATTTTAATTAGTATTATGTTTGCGAATAATGAGATTGGAACAATACAAGAAGTAGAAAAAATAAGTAAAATAGCTCATCTAAATAATATTATTTTTCATACAGATGCAGTTCAAGCTGCAGGAAATGTAAAAATAGATGTTAGAAATTTAGGAATTGACATGCTTTCTATGTCTTCACATAAAATTTATGGGCCAAAAGGAGTTGGGGCTTTATATGTAAGAAAAGGAATAAATTTTGAAAAATTTATAAATGGAGGACATCAGGAGAAAAATAAAAGGGCAGGAACAGAAAATGTAGCTGGAATAGTAGGATTTGGAAAGGCTTGCGAACTTGCAAGCAAATGTCTAGATGCACATATAGATTATATTCAACATTTAAGAGATTATTACATTTCAAATGTTATCAAACGAATTGATAGAATAAAAATAAATGGAACTATGCAAAGCAGACTTCCGGGAAATGCCAATATTTCGTTCGAGCAAATAAATGGAGGGGATTTATTACTGGAGCTAGATAACAAGGGAATTTGTGCTTCTAGTGGTTCTGCATGCACATCTGGAAGCAGTGAACCCTCACATGTTCTAACTGCAATAGGACTTAAAAGTGATTTGGCAGCTGGAGCCTTAAGGGTTAGTTTTGGAGAGTTTAACACTAAGGAAGAAGTAGATTATTTAATAAATTGCTTAATACAATCTGTTAATAAACTTAGAAACTACAAGGAAATATAATTTTTTTATAATATTTATATAATAAATTAAATAAAGATGAATAAACTAGCTATAAAAATACAAACTATTTATAGGAAGGATTAATAATGCATAATAATACAATTATATCTAAAAAGTTTATTATAAATCTAAAAAGAAAAATTCATAATAGACCGGAAGAAATGGCGTTTATATGTATAGGGTCAAATAAAATTATAGGAGATAGTATTGGCCCAAGAATAGGCAGTTTTTTAAAGAAAAATACAAAATTACAAGTTTATGGAGACATGAGAAATAATTTGTCAAAAGAGGAAGAAATTAAAAATATATCAAATAAATTAAAAAATAAATTTATTGTAGCCATAGATTCAGCCTTATCAAATAATGACGATATAGGTGAAATTTATGTTACAAGTAAAAGTTTAAAAATGGCAGAAGGAATTAATTTAGACAAAGGCAATATAGGAGACTTAAGCATTAAAGTTGTTGTAGCAAAAAATACTAATGATAGGTATAGGAACTATTTGAGTTTAAAAAATACAGATATAGAATTTATTAATAATCTGGCAATTACAGTCGCAAATGGAATAAGAGAAGCAAGTAGGTAATTTTAAAAGTATCTACTTGCTTACATGGTTCTGGCGTTTTTTGTTTATACAGGTAAAAGCAAAAATTGCTAAAAAAAGCAGGATTTATGTAAAATACGTCGAATAATATAAATATAAGAATAAAAAGTATATATTTGTAAACAATAAAGGCCAAAAAATAAATAAAAGAAAGAGAGGGAAAAATTTGCGATATAGTGATGAAATACTAGAAGAAGTAAGAGATACAAACGATATAGTAGAAGTTATTTCACAATATGTGCATTTAAAAAGAAGTGGAAGAAATTATTTTGGATTATGCCCATTTCATAATGAAAAATCCCCTTCTTTTTCTGTTTCCCCGGACAAGCAAATATTCCACTGCTTTGGATGTGGTGTTGGAGGAAATGTAATTACATTTATAAGTAGAATAGAAGGAATTGGCTTTAAAGAGGCTATAGAAAATTTAGCAGAAAGAGCAAATATTAAATTGCCAGTTTTAGAAAACAATATTGATAGCAAAAAAGAAGAGCTTAAATCTAAAGTTTACAAAGTAAATGCTTTTGCGGCAGAATACTATCATAAAAGACTATACAAAAAAGAATCACAAATTGGCCAAGAATATATAAAAAAAAGAAAGCTAAATAATGAAACACTAGAAAGCTACAAAATAGGATTTTCTGGTAATTTTGATGAACTATACCAAGCACTAAAAAAACAAGGTTTTGGTGAGCAAGAAATTTTAGAATCCGGATTAGTAAATAAAAATGAAAACGGAACATATATAGATAGATACAGAAATAGAATAATAATTCCAATTTTAGACGAAAGAGGAAGAGTTATAGCATTTGGAGGAAGAGTTTTAGATGATTCCAAACCAAAATATATAAATTCACCAGAAAACGTTGTATATAGCAAAGGTAAGCACTTATTTGGGCTAAATGTTGCGAAAAAAGGTGATACAAAAAAATTATTAATAGTAGAAGGCTATATGGATGCTATATCGCTTCATCAAAGAGGAATAACAAATGTAGTTGCTTCGCTAGGAACAGCGCTTACGCAAAGCCAAGGATGGTTGCTTAGAAAAAATGCTGAGCAAGTAATATTAGGATTCGATTCAGATGGAGCAGGACAAACAGCAATAATAAGAGCTATGGAAGTAATGCAGAACATGGGATGCGACATGAGAGTTTTGCAAATGACAGGTGCAAAAGATCCGGATGAATACGTAATAAAATATGGTTCAGCTAATTTTCAAAAAATAATGGATAATGCAATATCGCTTATAGAATTTAAAGTAAAAGTACTAAAACAGGATTTAAATTTAGACAATGTTGCTGACAAAATTAAATTTTTAAATGAAATTGCAAAATTAATTTCAAAAATTGACAATACAATGGAAAGAGAAATATACATAGAAAAAATAGCTAAAGGATATAATATATCTAAAGAGGCAATATTCGCACAAGTAAATAAAATTAAATATTCATCAAATTTAGATAAAAAGGTACTAGAAAAAACATATAAGGTTCATACAGAAAGTAAAATAAATCAAGTGCAAGAAACAATCACTGAAGAAATAAAAAAACGTGAAGACACAATAATTTCAATACTTATAGACGAACCACAAAATTACGAAACAATAAAAGAACATTTGAAGCCAGAAGACTTTAGGTTTTCTTTAAATAAGGTCATTATACAAGAGCTCTATAAAGAGTTAGAGAAAGAAAATTACAACATTTCAGCGGTTTTGGACCACATAGAAGATGAAGATGTTCAAAGTCATTTAACTTCAATAATGGCGGAAGACTATGGAATTACAGACAATAAAAAGGCATTAGAAGATATATTTACTAAGTACGAAAGAGAAAAATTAGAAAAAAGAAGAGATGAAATTTTAAGACAGGAATCAGAAGAACAAAACACAGAAAAAAAGAAAAAATTGGGACAAGAATTAAACGAAATTATTTTAAGATTAGTAAAAATTAAGTAGAGGTGAAAGGGAAGTGGAAAATAAAGACACTGAAAAAATAAATGAAAAAATAGAGGGAACAGAACAACAAGAGGCAGAAGAAAAAGTAAGCAAAATTATAAAAAAGGCAAAAGAAAAGGGCAAAATAACATATGGAGAGCTAGCTTCAGAATTAGATAATATTAACCAAGAACAAATAGAAAAAGTATTTGATGCTATGGAAACAATGGGTGTTGACGTTCTAAAAGAGGAATTTGAGGATGAACCAGATGAAGCGGATTTAAAAGAAGTAGAGGACTTAAAATTAGACGAAGAACCAATTGAAAATTTTGAAGGCATAAATGTTGATGATCCGGTAAGAATGTATTTAAGAGAAATAGGAAGAATTCCGCTTTTAACATATGAAAAAGAACTAGAACTTGCTAAAAGAATTCTAGAAAATGACGAAGATGCAAAACAAGAACTTGCAGAATCAAATCTAAGATTGGTTGTAAGTATTGCAAAAAAATATGTTGGAAGAGGAATGCTATTTTTGGATTTAATTCAAGAAGGAAATATGGGACTTATAAAAGCAGTTGAGAAGTTTGATTACACAAAAGGTTTTAAGTTTAGCACATATGCAACATGGTGGATTAGGCAATCAATTACAAGAGCTATTGCAGATCAAGCACGTACAATACGTATTCCCGTTCACATGGTAGAAACAATTAATAAATTAATAAGGACTTCAAGGCATCTTTTGCAACAACTAGGTAGAGAACCAACGCCAGAAGAGTTATCGAAAGAGTTAGACATGCCTGTTGAAAGGGTAATGGAGATACAAAAAATAGCTCAAGACCCAGTGTCTCTTGAAACTCCAATAGGGGAGGAAGACGATAGTCACCTAGGAGACTTTATACAAGACGATGATTCACCAGCGCCACAAGATGCTGCGGCATACACTCTTCTTAAAGAGCAATTGGAAGAGGTAATGTCCACTTTAACCCCAAGAGAGGCTAAAGTTTTAAAATTGAGGTTTGGTTTAGAGGATGGAAAGGCGAGAACTTTGGAAGAGGTTGGAAGAGAATTCGATGTTACTAGAGAAAGAATTCGTCAGATTGAGGCTAAGGCTTTGAGGAAACTTAGACATCCAAGCAGAAGTAAGAAATTGAAGGATTATATGGGATAGGTTTTTTGAGGAGGTCAAAGCTGAGTTTTGGTCTCCTTAATTTTGTAAAATTCAAAAAAATATATTAAGCTATATATTCGATTAAGTGTAACTAAAGGAGGAATAATAAATGGTAAATCAAACAATCTTGGTAGTTGATGATGAAAAAAGAATGAGAACTTTAATTAGAGATTTCCTTAATGTAAAAAATTTTCAAATTATAGAAGCTGCTGATGGAGAAGAAGCAATTGAGATTTTTTTGGAAAAAAAGGAATCTATAGATTTAGTAATATTAGATGTAATGATGCCAAAAGTAGATGGGTGGACCGTTTTAAGGACTATAAGACAAAATTCTAAAGTTCCAGTAATTATGCTAACCGCAAGGGGCGAGGAGCAAGACGAGTTATTTGGCTTTGAACTTGGAGTCGATGAATATATATCGAAACCATTTAGCCCTAAAATTCTTGTTGCGAGAATTGAAGCTATTTTAAAGAGAGTAAATGGTGAAAAAGAGGAAAAAAGGAACTATGATGGAATTGTAATAGATGAAAGTGGAAGAACAGTTTCTGTTGATGGCAAAAAAATTGAACTTAGTCTAAGAGAATATGAATTACTTAAATATTTATTAGATAATGAAAATGTAGCTTTATCAAGAGATAAGATTCTAAACAATGTTTGGAATTATGACTATTATGGAGATTCTAGAACAATAGATAGTCATATAAAAAAGATTAGGCATAAACTTGGGAAAAAAGGAAAATATATCGAAACAATTAGAGGAATTGGGTATAAATTCGAGATAAAATAAAGCAGGTAGGAGACTTAGCTATGAAGAAAATAGAAAACAAATTAAAATCGATAAAAGTAAAACTTTTTATGTCTCTATGTATTGTTGTAATTTCAATGATGATACTACTCATTGTGCTGAATAATTTTGTTCTAGCTCAATTCTACCAATACAATAAGGTAGCAGATTTAAAAGTTGTTTTTAACCAAATAAGCGAATATTATTTAGAAAATAACCAAGTAGAGATGGATGAGGAATTAGATAAAATTTCAATAAATAACAATTTTGATATTTTAATTAGAAGTAATGATAATGTAAGCATTTATACATCAAATAAAGATTTTTATTCAACAATAGTTGGGATTTATAGTGGTGTAGGAATGCAAGAGAAAAATCAAAATGTCATAATTGAACAGACAGATAGATATACCATAAATAAATTTAAAGATAATAAGACAAATATACAATATATAATGTTAAGAGCGACACTTAGTAATGACTACAAAATATACATAAGAATGCCTATTACTTCAATTGAAGAAAGTGTTGAAATTTCAAATAAATTCTTATATACAATTGGAATATTTATTATAATTATCGGAGGAGTAATTGTATCAATTGTGTCGGAAAGATTTAGTAAGCCTATAGTGGAGTTAAATAATATTGCTAAAAAAATGTCAAATTTAGACTTTAGTCATAAGTATAGGGGCTCTGGCACAAAAGATGAAATAGATACGCTTGGTAAAAGTATAAATACTATGTCAGATAAATTACAAGCAACGATAGAGCAATTAAGAAATACAAATGTGGAACTGGAGCGAGACATTGAAGAAAAGTCTAAGATAGATGAGATGAGAAAAAGTTTTATATCAGATGTATCGCATGAACTTAAAACGCCCATTGCTCTTATTGAAGGATATAGTGAGGGATTAATTGAAAATGTAAATTCAAGTGAAGAAAGTAGACAATTTTATGCAGAAGTTATTTTAGATGAAGCAACTAAAATGGATGTGTTGGTTAAGAAATTACTTGAACTTATGAAATTGGAATATGGAACTATGAAATTTAATAACAAGAATTTTAATTTAGTTGAATTAGAAAATGAGATATTGAGGAAGTCACAAGTAATGTTAGAAAAAGAGAATATAATACTAGAACATGATCTAAAAGGTGAAATTGAAGTTTTTGCGGATGCATTTTATATTGAACAAGTGTTAACGAATTATATTACAAATGCTATTAAATATGCATGTGAAATAGATGGGAAAAAGAAGATTGAAATAAAAAATGAATTAATTAAAGAAAAGAATAAGGTTAGAGTTAAAATATTTAACACATATACAGAATTTTCGGAACATGATAAAATAAGAATATGGAATAGATTTTATAAGGTTGATGAATCTAGAAATAGAGATAAAGGTGGACATGGAATAGGTCTTTCAATTATTAAAGCTATTATGAACAATTATGGAAATGAATATGGAGTTGAAAATGTTATTGGTGGAGTAGAATTTTATTTTGATATTGATTTGGCTGATTAGTTTTTCTAATCAGTTTTTTATGTTCTTTTTTTATATTCTAGGAAAGCTTATTTTTATAAAGATAAAGCTCTATAATTATTTCATCTTTATTAGCAAATTTTAGCATAGAAGCTAATCTAAAAAAATATATACATTAATTGTAATGAAAAGAGATTTATATTGATTAAAAATAAAAAAGATGGAAATAATTTAAAAAATGAAATTATAGGGAGAGAAGTTATGGAAAATAATAAAATGAAGAATATTGTGATTTTAAAAAATTTACCTTCAAACCTTGTTGAGGAAGCAATTGTTATTTTAAAGACAAATAAAGCTGCTAGAAAGCTTGAATACGTAGAAAATACAGTTAATTCCAAAGAAAAGAATAATGAAAACAAGACAGATTATATTGTAAAAGAAGCGGAATGCGTGCTTTCAAATTATATTAATGAAATAGAGCATAAAGAAAAAACAAATAAAAAAACAAATTTTTACAAAAGATATAAAAGTCTTAGAGCTTATAGTATAGGAATAAGTATCCTTTTTGTATTGTTAATATTAATAAATGCTTAATAAAAAAATAAAAAGTACTAATAAAAAATTTTCTAGCATATAAATTTAAAAGAAAAAACCAAGGAAGAGGTGCTAGAATGGAAAAAACAATATCTGTTGAAGAAAGAATAAAAAGGGCTGAGGAAATTTATAACAGAAGAGTAAGTCAAAATGATAATTTAAGATGTAAATATAATGGGAAAAGACAAGGCAAAACAAAGAACCCCAAATTTGCATTATTAAAGAAGATGCTCATACAAATTGTTTTATGCTTTCTAATATATGCTATATTTTATGTTATTTCTAATAGTGAATATATTTTTTCTGAGGATTTTAGAAGTAATGTAAGATCATTGCTGAATACACAGATTGATTTTAGTAAATTTTATAATGATGCTAAAAATTATTTTTTAGGATTGTTATCCACAAACATTGATGATAATGTGGATAACGTACACGAAAATGAAAACAGTAATTCAAATGATAGTTCTGGTAGAAGTAATGATAGCGAACAAGAAAAAAATCAAGATAAAAATGAATCTACAGTAGAAGAGCAAAAAGAAGACGCACAAGAAAACATAAGCAAAACTTCTAGTGAAGAAACAGGTAGTGAATCACAAGGGCAAGAAGGAATATGCATAGGTGGAGCAAATGATGAAAATGAAGCTAATAATGAAGAAATCGTTGGAGAAGATAATGTGAATCAAAAGTCTCAAATGGAAATAGATGCTGAGAATATAAAAAAATCTATTAATTTTGAGATACCTGTTCAAGGGTATATAAGTTCAAAATTTGGACCAAGAAATCCAAGTACATCTACTGTGCCAAAAAATCACACAGGTTTGGATATTGCAGCGGTTTCAGGCACTGTAATTAAATCTGCTACAGATGGAATTGTAACTTTAGTATCTTCTTATGGCGATTATGGAAAACATTATAAAATACAAATAGATGATGTGGATATAATTTATGCACATTGTAGTAAATTGTATCTAAAAGAAGGAGATACAGTGACAAAGGGACAAAGTATAGCAGAAGTGGGTTCAACAGGAAATTCAACTGGACCTCATTTACATTTTGAAATTAGAAAGGAAGGAAGATTAGTTGATCCACAACTTATTTTGAATATATAAGTATTGACTTTAACTAAATAAAAATACATAAAATTTAGATGAATTTTATAGATATTTTTATACTTATATGTTAGATGTATATAATTAAAAAACTTTCAAATTAATAAGAATGGAGGAATATGTTGGTTTATTAAGACTAACATATGCTAGGAAGAATGAGTTTCAAAATAGATTTCAAAATATTTTTTTTCTTAGTTATTTTTTATTTTACTAAACAGATAAGTACATATTCCTATATGATTATATTTGCTATTTTGCATGAGCTAGGCCATTTACTTATGGGAATATTAGTTGGATTTAAACCAGAAAGCATTAGCTTCACGCCACTAGGGTTTTCAGTAAAATTTAAAATAATGGAAGATGAGTACAATAATAAGGTATGTAAATCTAATATGGTTCAAATAAAGAAATTATTAATTGCTATGGCAGGACCATTTACAAATCTTGTTCTTATATTTTTACTAAGCTTTTTAAATAATGAAATT
>CANQFW010000032.1 GCA_947599995.1 uncultured Clostridia bacterium | reverse complement strand
AAATTTTTAGAAAATAACTCTGAAATAAATCCAAAAGAAGGAAATATAGTAGATTTAGACGGAAAGGTTTTAGGAAAACATACAGGGCTTTATAATTACACAATAGGGCAAAGGAGAGGTCTTGGAATTTCATATAAAGTTCCACTTTTTGTTGTAGGGTTTAATAAAGATAAAAATGAAGTAATAGTTGGAGAAGAAAAGGATTTATATAAAAAGGAAATTATAGTTAAAGATATAAATTTATTATTATTTGACGAAATACAGGATTGGATAGAGGTTAATGTTAAAACTAGATATTCATCTAAAGAATCTAAAGCGAAGATTATTCAAAATGGAGACAAAATAAAGGTCATTTTTGATGAACCTCAAAGGGCTGTTACGCCAGGACAGTCGGCGGTGTTTTATATGAATGATATTGTTATAGGTGGTGGAAAGATTTCTTAAAAGTTTACATAAATTTTACCGCAAAAATAAAAAAGTATATTGCAACTGAACAACAATGATGCAACTATTTTAGCCTTCCTAAATATAATATAAATAAAAAATGTAGGAGGAATGAAATGAATGGACTTTGTTTATCAGGAGGGGGAATAAAAGCAGCTGCACATATAGGGGCAATCAGGGCATTGGAAGAGGCTAATATTAGATTTGATTATGTATCTGGAACATCTTCTGGAAGTATAATTGCAACATTATACGCACTGGGGTATAAAAGCAATGAAATGTATGAGTTTTTCAAAAAATACAGTAATAAGATAAAATATATTCAGTTTAAATTGATACTAAAAATAATTTATGGTTTAGTTTTTAAAGGAAAAATTATAGTAAAAGGATTAAATGATGGAGAGATTTTATCTAAAATTGTAAGAAAATTTGCAAGTCAAAAAGGAATAAAAAATATTAACCAAATTAAAATGCCTATTGCCATACCTATGACTAGATTATCAGATGGAAAATTATATGTTGCAACATCTAAACAGGTAAGGAATACTTATAGTGATAAAATTACATATGTAAGTGATATGGATATTGCCAAGGTAGTTGAGGCTAGTTGTAGTTACCCACTAGTGTTCTGCCCATGTGAAATTAATAATAAGCAGTTTGTAGATGGTGGAGTAAGGGAAAATACTCCATGGAAAGAATTAAAAGCTCTTGGAGCGGAAAAGGTTTTAGGAATCGGATTCGAAACTATTTTAGAAAATACTGAAAAATTTGATAATATGATAGAAATCGGAATACAGTCAATGAATTTAATTTGTCATGAATTATCTAATTATGAAATTGATGGAATTGATTATTTGATTGAGGTACCTACTAAAAAAGTTTCTCTGCTAGATATGACTAAAATTGATGAATTGTATGAAGCAGGGTATGAAATTACCAAGAAGAAATTAAAAACGTTCGATTTGAGTTAAAATTGAGTATAATTCAATATAAAATAATTAATAAAAATATAACATATTAAAATATATGAGCTTTTTATGTGCACACCAATACAACTGAATAAAAATATGAAGTGTTTAAAAGTAAGGATAATATGTTGAATGTAACAAAATCTCAATAATTACATAAAATATAAAGAATAATTATATCTTAAGTGATTATGGAGGTTTATTTTTATGGCAAGAATATTGGTATTTAATAATGATACAGATATGATGGAATCTTACACAAGAGCCGAATCAGACCCAATGCCGTACAACACAAATGGAACATTAAAAGTTAGAGAATTTAGAGGGTCGAGCAAATCAAATATACTGTGGACAACAAAAAGGACGATGCAAAGTTGGAATAGCCAAAGATACATATGGGGAGGTCCAATACCGGTTGGATTTGCTTTTAAAAGGCCATATGAAGGTGGTCATGGGACTCAATCACAACATTATGCTGGCGTTGCCTTTGATGTTGGGCAAACATTGAGTCCAGCTAGAAGGAAAGCTTTGTGGAATAGCGCAAATTCCTCAAAAATATGGAGTTATGTGGAACCTATAAGTTTAACTCCAACATGGGTACATTTTGATAAAAGATTTGGAACACCAGCTTGCGCTACAGGAGGATTTCCATTATTAAAAAGAGGAAGCGTAAGTAACTATGTTTGTATAGCACAAGATGACTTAAACACACTTGGGTATACAACTGGAGGATTAGATGGAATTTTCGGAGGCAGGACAGATCAAGCTGTAAGAAATTACCAGGCAAAAGTAGGACTTTCAGTTGATGGAATTGTAGGTTGCAATACTTGGAGGTCATTGCAAGAAGCAGTAGTTGGAATAGGTGCAACCAGTACAACTATAAATTAATAAATATAAAAATAAATGTTAAATAAAGAAGTAACCCTAAATTATTAAAAAAGTTTTAATAATTTAGGGTCATTTTATGTCAAAAAATTTAAGGTGATTTAAATTAGAAGTAATAAAATATAGTATAAAAGATGTTAGCAGTCATAGTATAGCAAAAGTTTATACTTATTTCTTGAATTTTTTTTGAATTTATTGTATAGTAGTTGAAAATGAGAATAGATGAATATGTTTAAAGAGAAAAAGGTTAAAGATTACCATTTTGACTGTGTCGAAATCTATTAAAAAATGAGATTAAATACGAAAAATATGTACTTGTGTCTTTTAATAAGATTTTCGTTGTCAAAATTTAATACCTTCAAACCCCAAATTCATGCTTTAGAAAGGAACATGTGATTTAAGATGAATATTTTAGAAATAATAGCAAAAAAAAGAGATAAAAAGGAACTTACAAAAGAGGAAATAGAATATTTTGTAAGTAACTATACGAATGGAAAAATTACTGACTATCAGGCGGCAGCTTTAATAATGGCAATATATATAAATGGAATGACTGATAGCGAAACATTTTATTTAACTTACTCAATGGCAAATTCAGGAGAAGTTTTAGATTTATCTGATATAAGTGAAAATGTAGTAGATAAACATAGTACAGGTGGAGTTGGAGATAAAGTATCTATAGTGTTACTCCCAATAATAGCAGCTATGGGAATACCAGTTGCAAAAATGTCAGGTAGAGGACTTGGTTTTACAGGAGGAACAGCGGATAAGTTAGAGGCTATACCAGGGTATACTACATCTGCAACAATACAGGAATTTAAGAGGAATGTAAAAACAGTAGGAATAAGTATGATAACACAGACAATGAATATAGCTCCAGCTGATAAGAAAATATATAGTCTTAGAGATACAATTAGTTGCGTTGACAGTATGCCACTTATAGCTTCAAGTATAATGAGTAAAAAAATAGCATCAGGAGCCAAAAAGCTAGTTTTAGAGGTGACTTATGGAAAGGGTGCATTTATGAAGACTATAGAAAAAGCAAAAATTCTAGCAAATGAGATGACTAAACTTGGAAATTCGGCAGGTGTAGAAGTAAAGTGTGTTTTTACAAAAATGGATGAACCTTTAGGGTATGCAGTAGGAAATACTTTGGAAATTATAGAGTCAATAGAATTTTTAAAGGGTCGAATGAAAGAAGATTTGAAAGAAGAAATATTAAAGATTGGCAGTAATATGATATATTTAGCAGGAATGGGAGATAACCTAGAAGAAAATAGACAACGAATGATCCAAACAATAAATTCAGGAAAGGCATTTGAAAAATTCAAAGAAATGGTTCAAAATCAAGGTGGAGATGTATCGTATTTAGAAAATACTAATAAATTTAAAAAAGCAAAGTATATTAAGGACATCTATAGCAAGAAAGATGGAAAGATTATTGAACAGAATGCAGAAAAAATAGGCACTTTAGCGTGTTTCCTTGGTGCAGGTAGAGAAAAAAAAGAAGACGTAATTGATATGAGTGTTGGAATAACACTTGAAAAAAAGGTCGGACAAAGGGTACGTTTAAATGAAAAAATTGCTACAATTTATGCAAATTCTGAACAAAAGCTAGATTATGCTATTAAAAAATTGGAAGAAATTATATTTATAAAAAATATTGAAAAAAATTAAAAAAGTGCTATAATAAAAAAGAGAAAAGTAGAAAGGAAAAGAATAATGAAAGAAAAAAAAGAAAAGAAAAATTTTAGAGGAAACAAAGCTCAATTAGGAGTAAGAATAATAGCTTTTATATTGGCAGTATTAATGTTATTATCAGTATGCACTACATTTGTTTATTATGTGTATTCATCTTTAGCAAAATAGGCAAAAGTAAATAATTTTAGATATTTAAATGAATTTATAGTACGACAAGTGAAAATTTTATACACCCTATACTGTGAAAATATTGAAATGGAGGAGAAAATGAGTAATATATTTGAAATATTTACAGAATTTTATAATGAGAAAATATTGTCGTATATTCAACTATATCAACAATACCCAATAAAATTAATAATGTTAATAGTAGACATATTTCTAGTTGTTTTTTTAGCTTATCATATTTTAAAAATAGTTAAAGATTCAAGGGCTTGGCAATTAATAAAAGGAATAGCACTTCTTATTATAGCAACATGGATTAGTGGAATCTTAAATTTAAATATTTTAAATTACATATTATCTGCAATAATGAACTGGGGAGTTATTTTAATAATTATAATTTTTCAACCTGAAATAAGAAGAGCACTTGAGCAACTAGGAACAAATCGATTTACACAATTTTTTGGAATGGATAAAGATATCACTACAAAAACAAAAGAAGACATATATAAAATAACAATAGCAGCTACGGAACTTGCTAAGACAAAAACAGGAGCATTAATTGTTATAGAAAGAGATATAAAAATAAAGGACATAATATCAACAGGAGTATTAATTAATGGTGAAGTTTCGCCACAAATGCTTGTAAATATATTTGTGCCAAACACACCTCTTCATGATGGAGCAGTGGTAATTAGTGAAAATAAAATAGCAGCAGCAGCTTGTATGTTACCATTAGCAGGAGATAAAGATATTGCAAAGGAGCTTGGAACAAGACATAGAGCTGCAATTGGAATTTCTAAAGAATCAGATGCAATTGCTGTGGTTGTTTCAGAAGAAACTGGAAAAATATCAGTAGCAAAAGATGGAACATTAATTGCCGATGTAAGAGAAGATGTTTTGAAGAAGATTTTAATTAATAATGTAATTACAAAGAGATTTCCAGAAGGAAAACCTAAAAATGCAAGCTTTATCGAGAAATGTAAGAAGATTTTAAAAAAAATAAATAACGATAATGAACAGGAAATTAAAAAATGAGAAATATTAAACTAACAATAGAATATGACGGAAAAGACTTTAATGGATGGCAAAAACAGCCTAACAAGCTAAATATTCAAGGGACAATAGAACAAGCTATAAAAAGAGTAACAGGTGAGGAAATTAGACTAGATGCTTCGGGTAGAACAGATGCAGGTGTACACAGTTTAGGACAGGTTGCAAATTTTAAAACAAAGTCTAATCTGCCAATAGAGAAATTTCCACTTGCCATAAATGCAAATTTAAAAAAATCTATAAGGATAATATCAGCAGAGGAAGTTGATGAAAGATTTCATAGTAGACTTACATGTAAACAAAAGACATACAGATATGTAATTAATAATTCTTTGTATGGTACTGCAATATATAGAAACTTAGAGTTTCATGTACCTCAGAAATTGGATATAGAAAAAATGAAGAAAGCTGCAAAATATTTTGAAGGAGAACATGATTTTAAAGCTTTTAAAGCAAGTGGTACAAGTAGCAAGAGTAGTGTTAGAAAAATTTATAAAGCACAAGTATATAAAGAGGGAGAAAGAATTTGTATAGAACTTACAGGTAATGGATTTTTATATAATATGGTTAGAATTATTGCTGGAACATTGGTAGAAGTTGGAATGGGAAAAATTCTACCTGATGATATTTCAAAAATAATTTTAGATGGAAAAAGAGAAAATGCAGGAAAAACATTACCATCTCATGGGCTTTATTTAGTTAAAGTTGAATACGAATAAAAAATCACATGATTTGAATAAAATTCATAATATATAATAAAATCTAAAAAGGAGAGGATATTATGGTTTTATTCATATTTTTTGCTCTGCCTCTAGCTACAATATTGTTATCTATAGTGTTACAAAGAATACTAAAATTTCCGATTCTTGTTGCAATAACTTTTTTTGCAATATTTCTAACAACTGCATTTATTGTGTCAATACTTGAAGTAACCGATTTAGGAACTGCTCTAGTTGCAGCCATAATATATACAATTATAGCATTCATAACAGCAGTTTTAGTAAAATTAATTTGCAAGATATTAAAAAAAATTGAGAGAATATGTAGAAATGAAAATGATTCTAATGAAAGTGATGTAGAAGCTGAAAATGAAGATAATAACAATAATTGTTGCCATTGCAATTGTAGACAAAATGATGATATAGCTGTTCAAGGTGTAATAGAAGTTCAAAATAATAATAATAATAATAATGGAGGTAACAATAATAATTGCTTAAATAATCAAGTAGACGTTAGAGCATCCGTTTTGCCGAACGCTTCTAATCAAGGAAGGACAGGAACTTTTAGAGGATGTTATAGAAGAAGATAAAGTAGGTTGTTTTATTAAATAAATGATTGTTTAGTATTTATATATAAAGATTAGAAAATAAACATTAAACAGAATACATAGTTATACAATGCTATGTGTTCTGTTTAAATTTTTTTATACTATAGAAATGTCATAATTAAAAAAGATAAATTTGACGTAAAGTAGAAATATGCGAACGTTACAAATTATAAAAGCAATGATTTGTAAAATTTGTTAGTCCTTTTTTTTATTTGTATAAAAATTCCTTAATTTGCAGACAATATATGAAAAAGATGCAAGAAAGGGAATTTTTTTTCATGAAAACAAAAAAAATTTTAAATATAGAAGGCGAGATATTAAACCAGGAAGGATTAAATAAACATTTAGAAAGAATAGCAACAACGCATAATTTAAAAGCAAAGGCAGAAAAAGAAACATATCCAATTGGAAGAATGATTGAAAACTATGAAGTAATAAAAGAAGTCTATAATATACTAAGTGAACATGTAAAGCTAGAGATGGGAATACATCCTGCAGGAGAATGGTTATTAGACAATTTTTATATAATTGAAGAAGTAGTAAAATCAATACAAAAAGAACTAACTCTAAAAAAATACACAGATTTTGTAGGAATAAAAGGTGGAAAATATGATGGTTTCGCTAGAATATACGTTTTAGCGAGTGAAATTGTAAGTTACACTGATTGTAAGATTGATAACATAGTTATAGAAAAATCTTTAGCAGCATATCAAACAAAGAAGAATTTAAGTATGGATGAAATTTGGAATATTGGATTGTTTATGCAAATTGCTATAATAGAGAAAATAAGGCTAAATGCAGAAGTAATATATGCGTCTGAAATAGAAAAGTTTAAAGTTGAGTCAATAGTAGAAAGATTAGTAGAAGAAAAGCCGGTAGAGGAACGAAAATACAGATTAAAAAAGAATAAAACATTACGAGTTTTTTTTGATATGAAATATCCGTTTGTAGAATATATGTCTTACAAATTGAAAAGATATGGTAAGAAAACGGAAAGCTATTTAAACGTATTAGAGGAAGAAGTTGAAAAAACAGGAAATACAGTATCAGATATAATAAAAAAAGAGCATTTTGATATAGCTGTAAGAAAAGTATCTATGGGAAATAGTATAACAAGCTTGAAGAAAATAACTAGAATAAATTTTTTAGAAATATTCGAAAAAATAAATGGCGTTGAAGAAATTTTAAGAAAAGATCCAGCAGGTGTTTATGAAAGAATGGATTACAAAACCAAAGAATATTATAGAAACGTTATAAAGGGAGTATCTAAAAAAACAGGAATTTCGGAGATATATATTTCAAAGAAACTAATAGAACTTGCAAGTAAATCAAAATTGGGAGAAAAGAAAAGTCATATCGGTTATTATTTATTTGGTGAAAATATAAATATTTTATACAGAAAATTACAATATAACGACAAAATAGAACTTAATAATAAAAATAAATTTAAGATATATTTACTATCTATAGTTTGTCTAACTGCTGTGTGTTCATTTATAATAGGTGCGAGATTTTATAATAATACACAAAATTTAGTTTGTTCGATTATTGCAGGATTAATATTTATTCTACCTGCTTCTGAATTTATAATAAAGATAATTGAATATATTTTAAGTAAAGTAGTTAAGCCAAGGCTAATTCCTAAAATAGATTTTTACGATGGAATTGATCAGGAAAATGCGACCATGGTTGTAATACCAACAATTTTAAATTCGAAAGAAAAAGTAATTGAACTTATGAATAAATTAGAGGTATATTATTTAGCAAATAAATCAGAAAATATATATTTTTGCCTTTTAGGAGATGTAACTCAAAGTAAGAAAAAAGTCGAGGAATTTGATGAAGAAGTTTCTCAAAAAGGATTAGAGATGGCAAAAAAATTAAATGAAAAGTATAAAACACAAGATTTTCCAATATTCCATTTTGTATATAGAAAAAGATTTTGGAATGAGAAAGAATCTTCATATTTGGGTTGGGAAAGAAAGAGAGGTGCTTTAACAGAATTTTCTGAACTGCTACTAGGAAACATTCAAAAAAAGGAAATGTTGGACAGATTTACAGTAAATACTATTTTAGAAAGAGAAGCTGATATTCCTAAAATAAAATATTTAATAACACTAGATAGCGATACTGATTTAACTTTAAATTCTGGGTTCGAATTAATAGGTGCAATGGCACATATTTTAAATAAACCAGTAATTAAAGACGGAAAAGTAATAGATGGGTATGGACTAATTCAGCCAAGGGTCGGAGTAAATATAGACATAAGCTATAAAAATTTATTTACAAAAATTTTTGCTGGAAGTGGAGGAATAGATTCATACACAAATGCAATTTCAGATTTATATCAAGATAATTTCGGTGAAGGAATTTTTACAGGAAAAGGAATTTTTGATTTAGAGGTATATTCTAAAATTTTAAAAAATGAAATACCAGAAAACACTGTCTTAAGTCATGACTTGTTAGAAGGAAGCTATTTAAGATGTGGACTAGCATCAGATATTTTAATAATGGATGGATATCCAACCAAATATTTAAGTTTTATGTCTAGACTTTCAAGATGGATAAGAGGAGACTGGCAAATAATTAAATGGCTTAAAAGTAAGAAATTGAATTTACTTTCTAAATATAAAATATTTGATAATTTAAGAAGAAGTTTAATTGAGGTTTTTTGTATTGTAGGTTTAATATATTTTATGTGCATACAAAGCATATATGGAGTAAACACTAAATTAGAATTATCAATATTATACCTAATTGTGGTTTTGCCATTTATATTAGAAATCTTAGGCCACGTTATTTTCAAGCGTGAAGGCGAAAGAAAGCAAAATACATTCATACCAAAAGTGGATGGAGTTAAAGGAAGCATTTATAGAGGTTTTTTAACTTTAGGGTGTTTGCCATATAAAGCATATATATCGCTAAAGAGCATATATAAAACATTATATAGAGTAATAATTTCACATAGAAATTTATTAGAATGGATGACATCAGAGGAAGCAGAAAAAAACTCTAAAACGGATATTATATCTTACTATAAAGCAATGTATATAAATGTAATTTTCGCATTAGTTTTCGCTTTTTATGCATTAAAATTCTATAGTATTTTAGATATGATAATTAGTATTATATGGATAATAACACCGTATATAATGTGTTTAGTAAGTAAAATAGGAGAGAAAAGGAATCCAATAGATGCGCTAAATAAAGAAGATAGAGAATTTTGTTTGGATGTAGGAAAAAGAACTTTTCAATATTTTAAGGATAATTTAACTAAGGAAAATAATTTTTTGATTCCAGATAATTTTCAAGAAGATAGAAGAAATAAGTACGTAGATAGAACATCATCGACCAATATAGGACTTTCAATGCTTGCTGTAATATCTGCAATAGATTTAAAATATATAGAAAAAGATGAGGGAATTAAGATATTAGAAAATATAATTGATACGGTAGATGATTTGGCAAAGTGGAATGGACATTTATATAATTGGTATAATATAAAAACTAAGAAACCTCTTATTCCAAGATATATTTCGACAGTAGACAGTGGAAATTTTGTGGGATATTTGTATGTTGTAAGAAGTTTTTTGAAAGGAATATTAGACGAAAAGGATTTATCGAAAGTTAATTTACAGGATTTTAAGATAAATAGTAAAAAACAGGAAATAGAAGGTTCCAAACAAAAAGTAATAAATCAAGAGTTAAGTTTTAAATACGAACGTTTAGAAAATTTAATTGAAAGAGTAACTAAATTAATTGAAAATACGAATTTTGCACCATTGTATAGCCCAGAGCACAGATTATTTTCAATAGGATTTAATATAGAAGAAAATAAATTGACTGATTCATATTATGATCTATTAGCATCAGAAGCTAGACAAGCAAGCTTTGTTGCAATTGCTAAGAAGGATGTAACAAGTAAGCATTGGAATAATCTTAGCAGAACGCTTACTGTGCTAAATAATAAAAAAGGTTTAATTTCGTGGTCTGGAACTGCTTTTGAATATTTAATGCCAAATATAAATTTAAGAAGATTTGAAGGAAGTTTATTAGATGAATCTTGTAAGTTTGCAATAATGAGTCAAATTGAATATGCAAAAAAATTTGCAGTTCCGTGGGGAATATCTGAATCTGCATTTAATGTTAAAGATTTATATGGAAATTACCAATACAAAGCTTTTGGAATTCCATGGCTTGGTTTAAAAAGAGGTTTGGCAGATGAAATGGTAGTTGCAAGTTATGCAAGTATTTTAGCAATTTTAGACAAGCCAAAAGAGGTTGTTCAAAATTTAAAAGTGCTTAAAGGCTATGGGATGTATAATAAGTATGGTTTTTACGAAAGCTTAGATTTAACACCATCCAGACAAAAAAAAGATGAAAAAGCCAGTGTTGTTGCAACATATATGGCACATCATCAGGCACTAATATTACTGTCTATAAATAATCTTTTTAATGATAATATTTTACAAAAAAGATTTTCAGAAAATCCAGAAATAATGCAGGCAGAGATATTACTTCAGGAAAGAATGCCGGAAACATTTATAATAACGAAGGAGGAAAAAGAAAAATTGGAAAAACTAAAATATCAAGATTATGAAAATTACGCAGAAGCAGTATATCAAAATAGTGATGAAAGAATAGTCAGAGGAAATGTAATATCAAATCAGAATTATACAGTAGCTATAAATCAAAATGGATTAGGTTTTAGCAAATACAAAGATATATTTGTAAATAGGTTTAAAGTTACAAAAGATTATAACCAAGGAATATTTTTTTATATAAAAAATATAAAAAGTAAAAAAGTTGTAAATATAACATCTAAAAATGCTACAGTAAAATTTATGCCAGATCAAGACAGTTTTGAAAGAGTTGATGATAATATAAAAAGTAAAATGAATATAACACTTGGAACAGAGGAAAATATTGAAATAAGAAGGCTAGAATTAGAAAATATAGGTAACACAGAAGAAAACTTAGAAGTGGCATGTATGTTTGAACCCGTATTATCTAAGAAAGAGCAAGATTATGCACATCCAGCATTTAATAACTTATTTTTAGTCTTTAATTATGATGAAAAAGAAAACATTTTAGAAATAAAACGTAAAAAGAGAGGAAAAGATGAGGTTGAAGTGTTTTTGGAAACTAGGATGTTAACAGATGCTTTAACAATTGTTGATAACGAGTTTGAAATAGATAGAGAAAAGCTTTGTCAAAGAGGAATGCTAGGAATACCAAAAGCAATAGAAAAATCTATCCCATTTTCTAATAAAGTGGTATTGGTAACAGACCCTGTTGTTTCAATGAAAAAAACTATAAAAATAGGTCCAGGAGAAAAGAAAAATATAGATTTAATTTTGTCTATCTCAGAAGATAGGGAAGAAGCTTTAGCATCACTAAAAAAATACAATAATGTAGAAAATATTAAAAGAGCATTTGAACTTTCAAAAGCAAAAAGTGAAGCAGAAAGCAAATATTTGCAGATTAAAGGAAGCGAGATAAATTTATATCAGAAAATATTATCGTATATAATTTTTGAAAACCCAATTAAACAAAAACAGTTAGAATCATTGCCTAAAATAAATTATAATCAAAGTGATTTGTGGAAATATGGAATATCTGGGGATATACCAATAATAGTTGTTCAGATAAAAGATGCAAATGATATATATGTTACAAAAAATGTACTAAAATTATACGAATTTATAATTACCAAAAATCTATTAGTAGATGTCGTTTTTATTGATGAAGAAAACAAAGGCAATGAAAATTATGTAAGAGCAGAGATAGAAGATCAAATTTTAGATAGTCATTTAGCATACAGAAAAAATGTAAATGGAGGAATTTTTATTATATCAAAAAACGACATGGCACAAGGAGATTTAAATTTATTTAAATTTGTTGCAACAATATTTATTGATGCTCATAAGGGTGATTTGGAATATATTATAAAAGACTTAGAAGATGAATATTTAAAAAATTATAAAGATATTTCAGAAGAAAATGATGTAATAACAAACGAAGAAGAAATTCCTCAAAGCATAGATATATTCCAAGCAGAAGATAAAAAGTATTACAATGAATATGGTGCCTTTTCGCCAGACGGAAAAGAATATTTAATAATGACAAATAATCAAAATAGGCTACCTACGGTCTGGAGTCATATATTAGCTAACGAAAATTTTGGAACAGTTTTAACTGAAAATATGGGAGGATATACTTGGTATAAAAATAGTAGATTAAACAGAGTATCTAGCTGGGAAAATAGCGCGTTTTTAGACTTACCATCAGAAGTCATATACGTTAGAGACGAAACTACAGGAAAAGCGTGGTCTCTAGGACAAAATCCTATGCCAGACGAAAATAATTATAATGTTGTTTATGGATTTGGATATGGGAAATATATTCATGAATCTCAAGGTGTTTATCAAGAAGCAAATGTTTTTGTACCAAATAATGACTCTGTGAAAATTAATCTAATTAAGTTTACAAATAATACTCTAAAGAGAAAGAATTTTAAGATTTTATATTATATAAAGCCAGTATTGGGTGAAGATGATATAAAGTCAAACGGATATATAAAAGTAGATTTAGATAAAAATTCTAATTTAATAGTTGCAGAAAATTTATACGAGTCCAATTTTAAAAATAAGGTATATATATCGTCAAGTGAAGAAATAAAGAGTTATACAGGAGATAAGAAATTCTTTCTAGGAGAAGGTGGCCTTTCAAATCCTGCAAGCTTAAAAAAAGTAAGATTAAATAACGATTCTGGACTTGGCAAAAGTTCTTGTTTGGCAATAGAAATAGAGTTGGAAATAGATAGTATGTCTACGAAAGAATTTGTATTAATTTTAGGAGCAGAAGAAAATATTATCGATGCGAAAAAGACTGCATATAAATATAGAGAAATCTCAAATTGTACTAAAGAATTAGACAATGTAAAAAGAAAATGGAAGGATATTTTAGAAACTATTCAAGTATATACGCAAGTAGAATCTATAAATATTTTCTTAAATGGATGGTGTTTATATCAGACAATAACGAGTAGATTGCTTGGAAGAACAGGATTTTACCAATCAGGAGGAGCATATGGTTTTAGAGATCAGCTTCAAGACACGCTTGCTTTAAAATATATCTTACCAGATAAGATGAAAGAACAGATAATACTTCACAGTAAACATCAATTTTTAGAAGGAGATGTAGAGCATTGGTGGCATAAAGAGACCTCAAGGGGAATTAGAACAAAATTTTCAGATGACCTACTTTGGCTTGCCTTTGTTACATCTGAGTATATAAATGCGACCTCGGATTATAGTATCTTAGATATTGAAACATTTTATTTAGAAGGTGAGCCACTAAAAGAAAATGAAGATGAAAGATACGATTTATATAAGGAATCAGAGATAAAAGAACCCATATATAACCACTGTATAAAAGCAATAGATAAAAGTTTGAATTTTGGTGAAAGAGGACTTCCAAAAATAGGATGCGGCGATTGGAATGATGGATTTAGTAATGTGGGTATAAAGGGAAGAGGCGAAAGTGTCTGGCTTGGATTTTTCTTATATACTGTTTTGAAAAGATTTATACCTATTTGTAAAATGAGAAATGATATGGAAAAAGCTAGATTATATGAAGAAAATATGAATCTACTAAAAAAATCATTAAATTCTGTTGCATGGGATGGAAGATGGTTTAAAAGAGCTTATACAGATGATGGAGATGCTTTAGGAAGTATAGAGAATGAAGAATGTAGAATAGATAGTATTGCTCAAAGTTGGTCTGTAATTTCAGGTGCAGGAGATAATGATAAAAAATTTATAGCTATGGAAAGTTTAGAAAATCACTTAATAGATTATGAAAACGGAATAATAAAACTCTTAGATCCGCCGTTTGAAAAAGGAAAACTTAAACCAGGATATATAAAAGCATATGTACCAGGAGTAAGAGAAAATGGAGGACAATACACACATGTGTGTTGTTGCTAACGACAGTTTTTACAAGGTATGCAACTTCACAAATGTTCAGTTGCATAAGTTATCTCTAATACTCGATTATTAAAGATAATCTCGCTAAGAGCTAACTTAATATTGATACTCTTA
>CANQFW010000031.1 GCA_947599995.1 uncultured Clostridia bacterium | reverse complement strand
TATTAACAAATATGTAAGAAAATTTTTAGCAAAAGTATGGACAATTAAAATTTTTTGTGTTAATATTTATTAAACTATTGATATAATTATGGTTAAGGTTTTAGTTAATTTAGAAAAGATCAAATAATTAACTAAAATCTAACCAAAATGTGTTTTTATAAGATATGCAGGTATGCTGGAACTGGTAGACAGGATGGTCTCAAAAACCATTGTCAGAAATGGCGTGTGGGTTCGATTCCCACTACCTGCACCAGTCTGGGTGTTTTTATGGAATTTAGTGTTCTATAAAGACATCTTTTTTTGTTGATAGTTAATTACATTTCATATTTATACTTTTTATTGTATTTATTGATATATGTTCACTAGATAATTTTATGTATATATTGGTACTTCCGTATTACATATGGGTAGTGTGTGGCTATCGCTTACACTATTCTACTATCTTATGTACATTAAGTTTAGTTATATATAATGTTTTATAGTAATTAAAATTTAATTTAACATTTTTAATTAAGTTAAAACTATTGTGATATTTTACAAAATTTAGTATAATTATCAATATAAATATGTTCAGAAGAAAATATTTCTAAGCAAGCAATAAATCTATATTATTGAGAGGGGTAGAAGATGCAAGAAAGACTACAAAAATATTTAGCTAGCTGTGGAATTGCCTCAAGGAGAAAATGTGAGGAGTTAATCTTAGAGGGAAAAGTTGAGGTAAATGGCATAAAGGTTAAAAAGCTTGGTACTAAAGTAACAGATGAAGATGTTGTAAAATACAACGGTAAAGAAGTAAAACCGGTAGAAGAAAAAGTATATATTTTATTGAACAAACCAATAGGATATGTTACAACGGTAAAGGATCAGTTTGGAAGAGATACTGTCTTGAATTTGATAAAAATGAATAAAAGAATTGTTCCAGTGGGAAGACTAGATATGTACACATCAGGAGCACTAATATTAACAAATGATGGAGATTTTGTTAATAAACTTACTCATCCTAAAAATGAAATAAATAAAACATATAATGTAACTGTAGCAGGAATTGTATCAATGCAAGATATTAAAAGATTAGAAGAAGGAGTGATAATAGATGAGAATTATAAAACAAAACCTGCAAAAGTGAAAATATTAAAGATAGATGAAGAAAAGAATATTTCAAGAATTCAAATAACTATACATGAAGGAAAGAATAGACAGGTAAGGAAAATGTGTGAAGCTATTGAAAGAAAAGTATTGGCTTTACATAGAAGCAAAATTGGAAATATCGATGTAAATAGTCTTAAGATTGGAGAATGGAGATATTTAACAAAAAAAGAATTGGAATCGATATTTATATAAGAAGAGGAATAATATTAAAATGAAAAATAGAAGAAAGGACTTAATAGTATATTTAAGTAGTATTATATTTATTGCTTCAAATATTCTAGTTAGAGAATTAACTAATTTAGATGAATTATGGAATTTTAATTTTGCAAATTGTGTATCTAAAGGATTAATACCTTATAAAGATTTCAATATGGTACAAACACCATTACTACCATTAATATGTGGAAATATTTTAAAAATTTTTGGACAAGAAATATATGTAATGAGGTATTTAGCTATAATATTGTGTTCTAGTATATTATTTGTGATGTATAAGATATTAAATAAACTTAAAATTAAGGATTTTTTAAATTATTTATTATTAATTATCTCAGCTTTTTTGATGAATGAATACTTTACAATAGACTATAATTGGGCAACACTATTTATTTTATTAATAATTATTTATTTAGAAATACCTAAGGAATTGAACGAAAATAATTTGATTAGTAAAAATTTTCTTTTAAAACATGATATAAATAAAGATACAGTTATAGGATTACTAGCGGGAATATGTATAATGTTAAAGCAAAATACAGGATTATTAATATCAATTGTTGCTGTTGGCTATAAAATATTTGAGATAAAAGATAAAAGTCAAATAAAAGAATTTATAAAGATAGCTATAAATAGGGTAGCAGGTGTTCTAGTACCTATTATAATTATTGTCATATATTTATGGATAAATGGTGCTATAGAAGATTTTATAGACTACTGTATTTTAGGCGTATCTACATTTTCTAATAAAATTTCATATGTGAACAAATTGTTAAATAATGAAAATATAATATATAGAGTGTTAAGTATTATACCAATAATGTTAGTTGTAATGTTTATATTATATTTTATAAAAAAACAAGAAAACTATTTAATTTTATCCTTATATGGAATTGCGGAGTTTGTTATAGTATACCCAATCTCAGATGAACCTCATTTGATAATTGCGCTTTGTCCAATTTTTATTGCTACTGTATATTTAATAAATAAAGGACTAGAAAAGCTAGTTCCTAGCGTACACATGTATAACAAGATAAATTTTGTTCTTTCTAATACTATAGTAGCATTTATATTAGTTGTTATATTTTTAAATGCGCATGAAAAAATACAAATATACAAAACATTAAATATTAATCATGAGCTTAAACACTACACAGAAATTCCTATGGAAGAAAGTCAAATACAAAACATAAAAAAGATTGATGATTATATTTTAAATGCAAATAAAAATGTATACATTTTAGACGCACAAGCAGCGATATATATGATTCCAATAGATAGATATAATAAAAATTATGATATGTTTTTAAAAGGAAATTTGGGAAGCAGAGGAGAAGAAGGACAAATAGAAAATTTGAAGAGTGATGTAGAAAAAATAGTTTTAATTTTGAATAATAAATATTCAAGAAATTGGCAAAATCCAGAGAATGTTAGAAAATATATTATACAGAATATGAATTATGTAGGAAAAGTGGGAGCTTTTGATATATATGAGTGAAAAAATTAAAATCAATTTTATAAAAAATAAATATAAAATACTAGTATTTTGTATATTGATAGTAGGATTTTTAACAAGAATTGTAAGTATAGACATGCATCCTAATGGGTTAAACGTGGATGAAGCTTCAATTGGGTATGAAGCATACTCAATTTTAAATTATGGAATAGATAGAAATGGAAAATCTTTTCCAGTGTTTTTAGAAGCTTGGGGAAGTGGACAAAATGCATTATATGCTTATATAATTATGCCATTTGTAAATGTCTTAGGTTTATCTACATTATCCATAAGGTTACCTATGGCGATTATAGGATGTATTTCATTAATTGTTTTATATAAGATTCTAAGTAAAATAAAAGTTGAAGAAGAAACCAAAGAGCCTACATCAATTAAAAAAAATAAAATTAGTAACATTTTTACAAATAACGAAAAATTGGTACTTGTAGTTCTTGCTTTTTTTGCAATCAATCCATGGCATATAATGAAAAGTAGATTTGGGTTAGAATCTAACGTTTTCCCAGATATAATGTTATGGAGTGTATATTTTCTAGTAACATTTTTAAAAGAGGGAAAGATCTCTAATTTTTACATTGCATCTTGTTTATTGGGGCTTTGTAGCTATTCATATGGCACATCATATTTATTCTTACCAATATTTGTTATGATGTTACTTATTGTATTAATAAAAACCAGAAAAATAAAAATATGTAATGCTATAATTTTTATAAGTATAATATTTTTAATCTCACTCCCAATATTACTGATGATACTGATTAACTCATTTGATTTAAATGAATTAAAAATCGGAATGATTACAATCCCAAGAATGCAATCAAATAGATATGAAACACTAACAGTACTTTCATCTGATAATATATTAAAAACATTATTAAATAATTTTATTGAATGTATGAAAATAATAATATTTCAAACAGATGAATTAATATCAAATGCAATAAAGCCTTACGGAATAATATATATTTTTTCTTTGCCATTAACGATAGTGGGTATGATAAAGTGTTTTAAAAGAAAAAATGAAATTAATACAATAATAAATATTTGGTTTTTATCATCAATTTTATTAACATTTTTTGTAGAACCGAATATTAACAGAATAAATATCTTATGGATTCCAATAATTTATTACACAGCAATTGGCATATATGAAATAGTAGTTAATAATAAAATTTTAAAATGGGTAATAATTTTTATATACCTAGTGTTCTTTATTAAATTTGAATATTCATATTTTAGAACAGATTTTACGAAAAATTATACTTTTTATGACAAAATAGAAAATATAATTAAATATACAGAAAGTATAGATGCAGATACTATTTATTTTCAATATGCATTCAAAGAACCATATATATATGTTTTATTTTATAATAAATGCAACCCAAAAGATTTTGCATTGACAGTAAAATACAAAAATGATATAAAAGGATTTGATAGTGTGATTTCATTTGGAAAATATAAGTTTTATTTACCTAAAGAAATACAAGATGATAAAAATTTTGTGTATGTAATGAAAGCAGGAGAAGAACAAAAATACAAAATTAACGAAAATATATGGAAAAAAACATATATTGATGATTTTTTGATATTGGAAAAAAGTAAATAGTTTTATTTTTATACTCTAGAAAAGTCATCGTTAAAAACAATAGACTTGACGTAGAGAAGAAATATGCGAACGTTACAAATTCTAGAAGCAATCATTTGTAGAATTTGTTAGTACGGTTTTTTATAAAATAATGTTATACTTTAGAAATAAATATACTAGAAAAATTAATAATTAGTTTAGAATTTAGGAGGAAAGTATTTTGAAAAAGTTACTTTTGATAGATGGAAATAGTATAGCAAATAGAGCATTTTATGGAATAATGGGGAACAAAATGCTTACAACAAAAGATGGAAAATATACAAATGCTGTATATGGATTTCTGGCAATAATGTTTAAAATTCTAGATGATTTAAAACCAGATTATATGGCAGTATCTTTTGACTTAAAAGCACCAACAGCAAGACACAAAATGTATGAAGGATATAAAGCAAATCGTCATGGAATGCCAGAAGAACTTGCGCAGCAAATGCCTATTATAAAAGAAATTTTAATGGCAATGAATATAGATATAGTACAGAAGGAGGGCTACGAAGGAGATGACATTTTAGGTACACTTGCTAAATTTGGGGAAGAACAGAATTTAGATGTAACAATACTTTCAGGAGATAGAGACACATTTCAACTTGCTACAGATAAAGTCACAATTAGAATTCCAAGAACAAAAGCAGGAAAAACTGAAACAGAAGATTATGACAGAAATAAAATACTACAAGAGTATGGTCTAGAGCCAAAAGCTTTAATTGAAGTAAAAGGTCTTCAAGGAGATTCGTCTGATAATATTCCAGGAGTTCCAGGAATAGGACCAAAAACAGCGATTAATTTAATAAAGAAATATGGTACAATTGAAAATATGTACAAAATGATTGAAAAAGGTGAAGACGATCTAAAAGGAAAACAAAAAGAAAATATAGTTCAAAATGAAGATATGGCTATTCTATCTAGGACTTTAGGCAAAATAGATATAAATGTGCCATTAAATGATACATTAGAAAATTTAAAAGTTGAAGAATGGGACAAGCAAAAAGTTTTAGAGCTATTTAAACAATTAAATTTTAAAAGATATATTGAAAAATTTAATCTTGAAGAACAAGAAAATAAAAAAGATGAAGTAGAAGTGAATATCTCTAATTTATTTAAGATAAATGAAGATATTCCTATAGAACAAGTTCAAAATATAATAGAAAAACAGAAAAAATTAATTTTTTATTTAGATCTAAAAAAAGATGAAAATGAAGAAAAAATTATAAAAGAAGAAATCAATGGTATTTCAATATATAACAGTGAATTAAATGAAGTTTATTATATAAGAAAATCAGATAACGAGTTTGAAAAATTTTTAAAAAATATATTTGAAAACAGTAAAATAGAAAAGGTTGGGTACGAATTAGGAATAGTTTATATCATACTAAAACAAATGGGAATAACTATGAAAAATTTAAAATGCGATGTAACAGTTGCAAGTTATATTTTAGATCCAACCAGCCGGAAAATATCCAATAGATAACTTAACAGAAAAGTACCTTGAATTAACTGTAGATGAATATTTACAGAAAAATGGAATAAGTAAAAAAGATACACAAATAAATTTATTTGAGTCACAAGATGATAAGATAAATGAACAACAATATAAAGGAGCATTCTATGCATATTCGGTTTTTAAATTATCTGAAAGATTTCAAAAAGATTTAGATTTAATAGATGCAGTAGATTTATTTGAAAAAATAGATATGCCGACAGTAGAAGTTTTAGCAGATATGCAGTGGAATGGAATGCATGTTGAAGAAAAAGAGCTTACAGAATTTGGACAGATTTTAAAAGATGGATTAGAAGTTTTGACTCAGGAAATTTATGCTATTGCTGGAATGGAATTTAATATAAATTCACCAAAGCAATTAGGAGATGTATTATTTGAAAAAATGGGGCTTCCTGTAAAAAAGAAAACCAAATCGGGGTATTCTACAGCAGAAGATGTTTTAGAAAAGTTAAAGGTGTATTCCCCTATAGTTGAAAAAATATTAGATTATAGACAACTTAGCAAGCTAAATTCGACATATGTTGAAGGTTTAAAACCATATATAAATCCCAGAACAAAAAGAATACATTCTTTCTTTCATCAAACAATAACTGCAACAGGAAGAATAAGTTCAACAGAACCGAATCTACAAAATATTCCTACAAGGATTGAATTTGGAAAACGTTTAAGAAAAGTATTTAGGCCATCAGAAGGGAAAATATATATAGATGCAGACTACTCGCAAATAGAGCTTAGAGTACTAGCGCATATGTCAGGAGATAAGCATATGATTGAGGCATTTATAAATGGTGAGGATATCCATAAGCAGGCAGCTGCAAAGGTTCTTCATAAGCCACAAGAGGAGGTAACAAATGAAGAACGTAGCAGTGCAAAAGCTGTAAATTTTGGTATAGTGTATGGAATAAGTGAATTTGGACTTGGGGAACAATTAGGAATTGGAAGGAAAGAGGCAAAAAAATATATAGACCAATATTTAGAAGAATATTCAGGAATAAAAAAGTATATGGAAGATGTTGTAGAGCAAACAAAAAAGAATGGATATGTAAAAACAATGTTTAATAGAAGAAGAAATATAAATGAGCTTTCTTCAAATAATTATATGGTAAGAGAATTTGGAAAAAGAGCAGCTATGAATACTCCTATTCAAGGAACTGCAGCAGATATAATGAAAATCGCTATGATTAATGTGTATAACGAATTAAAAGCTCAAGGATTACAGTCTAAAATTGTACTTCAGGTTCATGACGAGATGATGATTGAAGCTCCTGTTGAGGAAAAGGAAAAGGTTAAAAAAATCCTAAAGGATAAGATGGAGAAAGCTGCTGCTTTGAAAGTGCCTTTAATTGCGCAGATATCCGAAGCAGAGAATTGGTATGAATGTAAATAGTATATAGTAACTAGTCAATACAAAAATATGAAGAAAGTATTGACATATAGGGATTTTATTAATATAATAATAGCATACTTGTAAAAAGTGGAGGAACAATTAATGATAGACATAATAACAACAGAAATAAAAGATGAATATAATAAAATGACAGATGAAAATTTATTAAAAGAAGCAGTAAACAATCAGAATAATATAGCGTTAGATTGTCTTATTGGAAGATATAAAGATGTAGTATGCATGAAAGCCAACAAATTTTTTATGATAGGTTCTGAAAGAGAAGATATTTTGCAAGAGGGATATATTGGGTTATATAAAGCAGTAAAATCATTTGATGCAGAAAAACAAAATTCGTTCAAGACATTTGCAGGATTATGTATTGAAAGACAACTAATAACAGCAGTAAAAAATTCCAATAGACAAAAACACATACCACTAAATTCATCATTATCACTAAATGCATCTGCATATGATGAAGATGAAGATACCTCTGTTATGGAAGTGCTAGATACAGGAAAAGGTGCAGAAGATCCATTAGATATAATAACTAAAAAAGAATATTTTAATCTAGTTGAAAAAAGTATAGATGAGAGTCTAAGCAAATTTGAAAGGCAAGTTTTGAACTTATACAAAAACGGAGAAAGTTATGCTCAGATTGCTGAAAAATTAGGCAGCAAGGTAAAGTCTGTAGATACAGCAATACAAAGAATAAGAAAGAAAGCTTTAAAGATAAAAGAGAATATAGAAAAGAACTCTTAAAATTCTAATACTCAAATATATAAGGTTTAAAGTAAGTGTGTAAATAAAGTCATCTGTTACTGGTTAGTTTTACTTGGTAATTATCAATTAAAGTAAACCGGTAACAGTTGGCTTATTTTAAAGAATAAGGTATTAAGAAGGGATTGTAATATGAAAGAAGAATTTATAAAATTATTAAGAAGTACTAAAAGAGAAAATATAGAAGGTCTAATAGAATTTTTAAATAAAACAGATTTCTTTGAAGCACCGGCAAGTACCAGATTTCATGGAAGTTTCGAAAAAGGATTGTTACAGCATAGTATGAAGGTATATGAAATATTACAAGAGAAGGTGAAACATACGCCTATAAACATAAATGTGGCAGAAGATTCAATAAAGATAATCGCATTATTGCACGATATATGTAAAGCGAATTTTTATAAAGTAGATTATAGGAATGCTAAAAATGAACTAGGAGTATGGGAGAAGGTTCCATACTATACAGTAAATGACACTATTCCATATGGTCATGGAGAAAAGTCTGTTATGATGATATCTGAATATATAAAGTTGACTCCAGAGGAAAAATATGCAATTCGTTGGCATATGGGGTATACGGAGCCTAAGGAATTATATAATACTATTGGACTTGCATATAAAAAATATCCAATTGCGTTACTTACTCATGAAGCGGATTTGGAGGCTACTTATTTTTTTGATATATAAGGTTTAAATAAGATTTAAGTAATCCAACTATTTAAAATTATTAATTAGTAAAAAGAAAATATAAAAGGAGAATAGAAAGTGAAATTAGAAGAATTTAATTATAATTTACCAGAAGAATTAATTGCACAAGTTCCAATAAAGAAAAGAGATGAATCTAGATTGATGGTGCTAGATAGAACGCAACATACAGTTGAACATAAGATATTTAAAGATATTATTGATTATTTAGAACCAGGGGACTGTCTAGTTAGAAATAATACAAAGGTTATTCCTGCAAGGCTTTTACGGTAAAAAGGATACTGGCGCAAATGTTGAATTCGTATTACTAAATCAAATAAATGGTGATGTATGGGAATGTATAGTAAGACCTGGAAACAAGTTGAAACCTGGAACAAAGGTTGAATTTGGGGACGGATTGCTTAAGGCTACAATTTTAGAAATCTTAGAAGGAGGAACAAGAAAAGTAAGTTTTACATATGATGGAATTTTTAACGAAATTCTTGATAAAATTGGAATTATGCCATTACCACCATATATACATGAAAAATTAGAAGAAAAAGGAAGATATCAAACAGTATATGCAAAATACAATGGGTCTGCTGCTGCACCTACAGCTGGACTTCATTTTACACCAGAATTATTAAAGAAAATAGAAGATAAAGGGGTGAAAATTGCAAATGTAACTTTACATGTTGGAATTGGAACTTTTAGGCCTGTAAAAGAAGAAAATATAGAGGAACATAAAATGCATACAGAGCATTTCTATATAAAGCAAGAAGATGTAAATAAAATAAATGAAACAAAAAACAAAGGTGGGAGAGTTATAGCAGTGGGAACAACATCATGTAGAGTTTTAGAATCAATAGCTGATAAAGACACAGGGCTTGTATCAGAGGTTGAGTCAGATACAGGAATATATATTTATCCAGGTTATAAATTTAAATGCATAGATGGTTTAATAACTAATTTCCACTTACCAAAGTCCACGTTGATAATGCTAGTTTCGGCTTTGGCGGGTAGAGAATTTGTATTACATGCATATAATGAAGCAGTTAAAGAAAAATATAGATTTTTTAGCTTTGGAGATGCTATGTTTATTAGGTAATTTGGTAATGTTTTTAATGTGCCTATTGATAAAATAATACAGGTTAAAAGATTATATTAAAGAGTAAAAGAATTGAATTATGAGATTTAAAAGGAGATAGACTATGAATTCAAATGAACCATTGGCATACAGAGTAAGACCAAGGAGTCTAGCAGAATATGTTGGTCAAGAACATGTTTTAGGAAAAGATAAAATATTATACAGAACAATAAAAGCGGATAGACTTACAAGCTTAATTCTGTTTGGCCCTCCTGGATGTGGCAAAACATCTTTAGCTCAGGTTATTAGTGAGACAACTAAATATAAATTTTACAAGATAAATGCTGTAACAGCAGGAGTGGGAGATATAAAAGCTGTAATTGAGGAAACTAAAAACTTTATGCTTAATCCTACAGGCAAATCAATTTTGTTTATTGATGAAATACATCGATTTAATAAGCTACAACAAGATGCACTTTTGCCATATGTGGAAAATGGAACAATTATATTAATTGGAGCAACAACAGAAAATCCATATTTTGAGGTAAATAAAGCTCTTATTTCAAGATCGATGGTTATAAAACTAGAACCATTAACTGAAGAGAACGTTTTTATGATTTTGAAACAGGCTCTATCAAATAAAGATGGACTAGGTGAATATAATGTGAAAGTTGAAGATGATACCCTAAAAAAATTAAGTAATATTTCAGGAGGAGATGTAAGAACAGCATTAAATGCATTAGAGATTGCAGTTATTACAACGGAAATGGATTCAAATGGAGATATTATTTTGACAGATGAGATTATAAAAAATTGTGTACAAACTAAAAAAGCGGTTTTTGATAAAAATGGAGACTCACATTATGACAATATAAGTGCTTTTATTAAGTCTATGAGAGGGACAGACCCAGATGCAACTTTATTTTATCTAGCAAGAGCTCTTCATGGAGGAGAAGATCCAATGTTTTTAGCAAGAAGAATTGTAATATGTGCATCAGAAGATGTAGGACTTGCAAATCCACAGGCATTAGTTGTTGCAACATCAGCGATGCAAGCAGTAAATATGGTAGGAATGCCAGAAGCAAGAATTATTTTGGCAGAAGCTGCTGTATATGTTGCAAACTCAAAAAAATCTAATGCTACATATTTGGGCATAAATAAAGCTTTAGAGGATGTAAAAACAAAAGATACAGGGAAAATACCAATGCATATCAGAAATGCACCTGTGGAGCAGATGAAAAATTTTGGATATCATGAAGGTTATTTATATCCACATGATTTTCCTGGACATTATGTAGAGCAACAATATCTTCCTGATGAAATGCTAGGGACAAAATACTTTGTTAAAGATGAAAACATAATATATTAATATTATGAAAAACTTTTTATTACAAAATAAAAATAAAAATATTTATGATGGTTGACAAATCTACAAAAAAAAGGTATAATGCTATAGTATAGTTAAAAAGAGTGAAAATATGGTATAAAAACATATATATCTATCACAAAAGGGAGGGAATAAGAATGGCACAACCAAAAAGAAGATGGTCTAAAGCAAGAACACATGCTAAAAGATCAACATGGAAATTAGAAACACCAAAATTTGCAAAATGCTCAAATTGTGGTGAACCAGTATTACCACATACATTATGCTCAAATTGTGGATATTATGATGGAAAACAAATAGTTGCAAAAAAAGAGAATAATGACTAATAATCTGTTAAGGAGGAGTAACAAATGCAAATATTAAAAACTATATTACTTGTAATTTATTTTGTAGTATGTTTATGCTTAATAATATTAGCAATGATACAATCAAAAGAAGATGCAGGTTTATCTTCAACAATAACAGGTTCGTCTTCAAACAATTTCTTTGAAAAAAACAAAGGAAATACAAAGGAAGGTAGACAAAAAAAATGGACAGTAATATTAGGAGTAGTACTTGTAGTTTTATGTATTGCGCTAGGTGCTGTTTATGCAATTTAAAAATTATTTTTAAGGGAGTAGATTTAGCTGCTTTCTTTTTTTATGCTCTAAGAAAATCATCGTTAAAAACGATAGACTTCACATAAAGGAGAAATATGCGAACGTTACAAATTCTAAATGCAATGCTTTGTAGCATTTATTAGTTCGTTTTTTATGATATAGTTGCAACAAAAGTCGAATTGTGACGAACGAATTTTCTTGACATTTTCTTGGTATATGCTATAATCATAATATATTTAAAATCATATTCAAATAAAATTTAAATTTCAAGATAATTCTAAAATCTAAAATTTCCCGACCAAATAAAAAAATGGAGGATTTAAATGAATAAAATTAATCACAAAATATTTGCAAGTATTTTACTATGTATAATATTAATTTCTACATGTTCAAATACAATTTTAGCAGTAACAGAGTTATCAGATGCATATATACAAAAAATAGCAACAGCTGACCATCATTTAAAATATTATAAAGAACAAGAAAAAAAATCCACATATGTAATATGCAGCGTAGTAGGTCATTATTATCAAGGTAATTTCTATCCAGCATATTGCCTAAATAAGGTTTTAGAAGGAGTAGGAGAAGCTGGAAGCTATAGTGTAGACATAGATGGTGTTATGAAAAATGATAAAGTATGGAGAGCAATAAAGAATGGATATCCTTATAAAAAAGCAGCAGATCTAGGATTATCATCAGATTATGATGCATTTGTGGTAACAAAAATGGCGGTCTATTGTGTATTAGGACAATCAAAATTAGAATATTTTTCAGCAGATGATAATGATGCAGAAGGACAAGCAATGCTAACAGCCTTAAAGAAATTAGTAAATATAGGGAATAATGGAAGTGAAAAACAGAGTAGTTCACTAAAATTAGTAAAAAGTGGAGACTTTGTAGAAGATGGAAATTATTATTCAATAAAGTATAAAGTTCAATCTACAGTAGAAGTAAAAAATTACACGATTACAGGCATCTCAAATTTACCAGAAGGAACATTGGTAACAGATACAAGTGGAAATATAAAAACAAGTTTTTCAGGAAATAATGAATTTAAAATAAAAATACCTAAAAACAAATTAAGCAGTGATATAAAAGGAAAAATATCTGTAAAAGCTGAAAGTAAAACATATCCGATATTCTATGGAAAAACAAGAATATCAGGAACACAAAATTATGTTTTAACAGGAGATAGTTATGAAGCACAAACAGCAGAAATAGAATTAGATATAAAGACAAATAATGGAAAGGTTGTAGTAAACAAAATAGACTCAGAAACAAAAGAGCCAGTAGAAGGAATAACATTCACTCTTTTAGATCAAAAAAACAATGTATTAAAAACAGCAGTTACAAACTCTGAGGGAAAAGCAGAATTTACAAACCTATATCAAGGTTCATATATAATTAAAGAAACAAAAACAACAGAAAAATATGAAATAAATAATAATGAATTTTTAATAAATGTTGAGTATAACAAAACAGCTAGTGTTCAGGTAGAAAATAAACATACCTTAGGGAAGTTAAAAATATATAAAGTTGATAAAGACAATAATGGAATTGCACTTGGAAATATAAAATTTGATTTATATAGCCATGAATTTGCAAAGGTTGTAGGAACATACTATACAGATGCTAATGGAGAGATTAGCATAGATAACTTAAGAACTGGAAAATATTCACTAATTGAAAAAGATACTAACAAATGGTATAATGTATCAGATAATACACAAATAGAAGTAAAGCCCAATACTACGACAGAAGTAAAAGTAGAAAATGAGCTAAAAAAAGGTATGGTAAGAATTGAGAAAATAGATGGTGAAGATAATTCTATAAAAATATCAGGAGTCAAATTTGACGTTTTTGACCAAAACATGAATAAATTGGAAGAAATAATAACAAATAATGAAGGAATAGCATACACCTCAAAATATGCTGTAAGAGATTACCAAAAACTTTATATTAAAGAAAAAGAAACTGACAAAGCCTATAAACTAGATGAGAAAATATATGAGGTAGAATTAAAAGAAAATGATACAACCAATATAACAATTGCAAATCAAAGAAAAAAAGGAAAAATAAAAGTTGTTAAAGTAGACAAAGATAACAATGAAGTAATGTTAGAGGGTGTGGAATTTAACATATTAAATTCTAAGGAACAAGTAGTAGACACAATTAAAACAGACTCTAAAGGAGAGGCAACAACTAAAGAATTACCTATAGGTGAAGAATATACAGTAGTTGAAACAAAGACTAAAGAAAATTATAAACTTACAGAAGAAATACAAAAAGTAAAGTTAGAAGAAGAGGAAATAAAAAACTTAAAATTTGTTAATGAAAAGAAAAAAGGAATAATAAAGGTAATTAAAGTGGACAAAGATAACAATGAAGTCTTGTTAGAAGGAGTTGAATTTAATATATTAAATTCAAAAGGTGAAGTTGTAGATACAATTGTTACAAATGAATTAGGAGAGGCAGAAAGCAAAAAATTACCAATAGATGAAGAATATACAATAGTCGAAACAAAAACTAAAGAAAATTATGTACTTACAGAGGAAAAACAAAAAGTAACCTTACAAGAAAATCAGATAACAAATATAAAATTCGAAAATGAAAAGAAAAAAGGAACAATAAAGGTAATTAAAGTGGACAAAGATAACAATGAAGTCTTATTAGAAGGAGTTGAATTTAATATATTAAATTCAAAAGGTGAAGTTGTAGATACAATTGTTACAAATGAATTAGGAGA
>CANQFW010000030.1 GCA_947599995.1 uncultured Clostridia bacterium | reverse complement strand
ACCGCTCTTAAAAGTAACATCAGTACATAAAGATGTATCTGATAGATTAAATAAGATAAATCCTAGTTTAGCAGTGCAAGTAAGAGAGATATTAGATGAAAATAAAGCTGAAAGACACTTAAGAGGAGGAATGGCAACAAAACTTAAATATATGAATAATAAAAAGAATAACATGCATATGTAAGTGGAAAATTTTGATATCTATTTGGCGTTGTATTTAAATATGTATGAAAGGCAATTTAAACATGTGCTTAAATTGCTAATTTATTTTGTGTCAAATGAAAAAATAATGTCATATAATATAATATCCTATCATTATGAGGTGATAAGAAATGGAAAAGATAAAAAAAGGGGATATAGTTGGTAGGATTTCATATGGCAAAGATATAGTTTTTTATGTTAAAAGAATTATAAAGTATAAAGACGGTAAAAAAATTGCATTACTCAAAGGTGTAACAGAAAGAATTGAAGCGGATAGCAATATAGATGATTTGTATTTGATGGATAAGGTACAATTAGAAAATGAGTTAAAAAAGTTTGATAGAAATTTAAATTTAAGAATAGAAAATATAGAAAAGAAGAATATGAATTCAAGTATTGATGGAAATAAGAAAAATGATAGAGTTCTTTCAAACTGTATTACTGGGAAAATATTGCACCTTGATGGAGACAAAAAATATAGTGAAAAATCGCTTAGGTATTATAAAAGAATGGGGCTAAATGCTGTAGTAAAAAATGTTCCAGAATATAAACAGCCAAGAGTTGTGTATAGATTATTGGAATATTATAGACCCGATATATTGGTTATCACCGGGCACGATGGTTTGATTAAGAAGGATACAGGCTATGATGATTTATACAATTATCGAAATTCGAAGTATTTTATAGAAACAGTAAAGCAGGCAAGATTATATGATAGAAATAATAATGCAAATTTAGCAATATTTGCTGGTGCATGTCAGAGTTATTTTGAGGCACTTATAATGGCTGGTGCAAATTTTGCATCTTCTCCAGCAAGAATTTTAATAGATATTTTAGACCCATTAATAGTTGCAGAAAAAATTGCTACAGCAGATTATGTACGATATATAACAATTGATGATATAGAAGGAGAATTAAGAGATGGAAAAAAAGGCGTAGGAGGAATTGGTGCTAATCGGAAAGAAAAAAGGAATTTTTTATAATGTAACGGAATTTTGAGAAAACGAGGTGGTGAATTTTAATTAAGCTACCTCGTTTTTTACTTTTTGTAATATTTTTGTAACAAAAAAGTAATAAAAATGTAAAAAAGACAAAAAAACATCCCGCAAGTACTGAAAATACTAAAGATTACAGAAAAAGTTATTAATGTATATATTTTGACAATTTATATTACAAATGTTATAATCGAAATGAATTTAAAGTATAGAAGGTGATTAAATGATTTGCTCTACAGATATTACAAATTTAAAAACGAATATTCTAGATAAAATTGGTCAAAGAATAATTGTAAAAGGATCATTAGGAAGAAATAAGTCATTTGAAAAAGAAGCTACAATAGAAAAAGCCTATTCGAATATTTTTACAGTAAAATATGATGAGGGTGCAAGGAATGCTACATATAGTTACACCGATATATTAACGAGAACGGTTGAAGTACAAGTTTTAAATGGGGATACATATTGCCCTTTAATTCCACCAGAAGAACAAGTGGTAAAGAAAAGAATGAAAGCGTAAAAAATGTGAATAACAATTTATAAAATAGAAAGAGAATATTTTGCTGTTTTAAGTGCTATATTCTCTTTTTTTCTAAATATTTAATAATTATTTAATTGAATTTGATGAATCGGAGGAAATATGATTAGGAATTTGAAATGTGAAAAAGGGTCAATCACAATATTTGCACTTGCATCATGTTTGTTTTTTTTAGTTTCAATTGTTGGAGTTCAAATCTATACTAAAAATAAACAAATAGCTTTAGAAGAAAACTATAAACAAATAAAGCAAAGTTATGAAAAAGATGTTGGAAGTGAGGAAAATATTTATAATAGTTTGAAAAATCTAGAAAATGCAGAAGAAATTCGAATCTATTTTGATACTCAAGAAGCATATATTATTCCAACAGAGAGTACTAGTCAAACTGTTACAATATCTCAAAAATTTACTGTAAATAATGGAACTAATAAAAAAATACAGAGTATTAGTTATGGATGGAGTAATACTAAGGATAAAGAACCAGATAGTTGGATAGAATTGCCAGTGGATTCTTTATCACAAATTGTACAAAAGAAAGATGCAAGTGAAGGCGATTATTACTTACATGTAAAAGTAGTTGATGAAAAGCTAAATACAATAGAAAAAGAGATGGGAGTAAAAGATGATTATGAAGACTTGGTACAACCAATTAGTGTGTATAAAAGCGAAATTTCAATTACCAATGAAGGTTCAAATGTGAAAATTATATATCCTAATGAAACTACTATGTATAATAAAAAAGTAGGACAAGGAGTAAGTGAATCTGAAGCAAAGGAAAATTTAAAATATAATAATGATACATCTATTAACATTGAAACTCCAGCATCAAGTATATATGTGGAGGCAACAGACTCGCACGGGAATAAAATATATGAGACTTTAAATACATAGAAGTAATTCCAAATGATGTTATAGTTAAAAAGAGGTAATATAAACCAATTAGGTGCATAATAGTTTTATAATTAATTAAAATAAATTGATAAAAAAATGTCTTGGCCATCATTATATAGCTTTAATTAAAGCATTGGATGGCCATTCTTTTGTGTAAATCTAATGTTTTATTTTTACTGATTGTAAAATGTAGTAAATACAAGTAAAGTAAACATTAATTAGTCCAAAAAACAAAATTACTCCATACTAAGCTAGCTAAACTAAAAAAAATAACAAAAAGAGCACCTAAAATATTTTTTTTAGTTTTTATTTCAAAATTAGCAAAAGAAAACATATATTCCAAGATAATAATACTAATAAAACTGAAAAATATCTTTATAAAAACAGTATTCATAAACCCTCCTTAAATCCTAATAATTCTGCATTAGTAAACTAGAAAGAATATTAGTATCAATACTTAAATTAAATTCTGCATTCTGAAATTTATTTTCCCAATTATAATCATTTAAATCTTGAATTAACAAAAATTTTTGCTTTAGCCTATAATAAAAACCATCAATATCCACCTTATACTCCTTAGAAGTTTTATTTAAATAATCTAAAATGTGTTTCTTCAAATATTCCTCAGTTGCAGATTCAAGAGTATCTATAGTATTACTATCAGCATAATTCAAATTTTTAATAATACTAGAAATTCTTCCTTCCATAGAAATGCCAATATTAATAACAGGATGGTCTGAAGAAATATCTATATTAATATCACAATCAGAATTTCTATATAACTCTAATGCAATTAAATCGTCACCACCAAATGGATCTGCAATAGAAATAAGGAATGAATCAACTTCATTTGTAATAATAGAATGACAAAGAGTTTCACCAGCGGTTAATTCTCCAATATAAGAGTCACCTTTAAATACAGCAAGTCCCAAATTCTCATTACCTCTTTGACCTTTTATTGGAGCTTCACCAGCTAGCATATCTTCAGATGAGATAGGAGGGGCCGAGATTTCATCTTGATTTTCTTTAGAAGATGAAGACTCATTTTGCTCAGAGGAGCCTGAACTTTGCTCTTTAGAGTTACTTTCAGAACTTTGGTCTGAGTTTGAACTGCCAGAGCTTGAACTACTGCTAGAAGAACTGGATTCTTCGGAGCTTTGACTTTCTTCTTTATTTTTTATGGAAGCTTCATTTATTCCGCCTAAAATGGCAGTATTACCAATATCTGGCATTTTTAAATATTCATAAAATTTTCCGATTGTTATATCAGATGTATAGCCTGTATACTTACTTGAATTTGGAAATACTTTATAATATTTTGTTAGTATTTTTTCTAAAGGAGATGTAGAATTCTCTACATAATATTTTGCATTACTTGTTGTTATAATAACGTTAACACTAGGTCTAATTTCAGAATTATTAACTAAATCAGATACATGATTAGAAATTCCTTTTTTAGCAACATCTTCGGAGAAAATAACGACCTCGCAATTTGAAAGGTCTATTCCCTTTCCTGCATATGAATTCATTATATTTATTGCACTGTTGATTGAACTGGCTGTAATAGTATCTAAGATGGGAGTAGAATCTTTAGTAGATGAATCACTAGAAAATGAAGATACATCTATGAATTCAAATGTGACGTCTAGCATATTAGGATCTTTAGATTCATCAACTAGTATGGCGACAACGTAATTTAAGTTATCTATGTTTTGAAGTGAATAAGAAGAGGAAAATGCGTACATAAATATGACGATGGTAGGTGCAATTATTATCCACTTAAAAGCAGTTTTATTCAATGTTTTACATCTCCTTTCTTAAAAATTTTCTTTATATTTGCCAAGATTAAAATACTAATACATAATATTATCGAAATGCTAAAGAAAAGTATTTTAAAAATATTATTTTCAATAAGATCTAAAACTGAATTATTTTTTATCATCACGGCTACAGAGAAAATACATAATAGATAAGGGTATATAATAGGTTTGTTATCCGAAATATTAGTTATCTTTTTAAAAATGTTTGTACATATTGTAGTATTTAAAGAAAGATAGCTTATAAAAGATAGAGCACATATTAGCAAAAATGTTGAATCCATTCTTTGAATAAATGAACCAAATTCAATATATCTAACGGCTATATATAGTGGGAAAAGTTCGCTACTACTTAAAGAGTCACTATACATAAATAATATATTTGCTGTCATTAAAATTAAAAAGAAACTTGCAATTATGATAGATGAACAAGAAATTTTCTTGAATTTTTGTGGGTTAGATAAATATGATGGAAGAAAATATAAATAAGACAATCCAGTAAATGCAAATAAATTTGTAAATCCAGTCTTAAAAGTGGCTTCTACGCCATTTCCAAGTAATGGATAAATATTTTCAAAATTGAAGTTCTTACTGTTACCAATGAATGCAACAATTATAACTAAAGCTAAAACTGGAAATATTATAAGTGTGGTTCTAAATATACTTCCTTTATCTAATCTAACTGTTATTGCAGCAGCAATTACAAAAAGAAATATAATAAACATAAGATCAGTCATGGGGTAAAATATTATTTGTAAACAGTCACATAGTTTCCTAAGTAATACTGCAGTTATAAATCCTAAATATGATATATAAATAATTCCAACTATAAATTGCAAAGGTTTTCCGCCTAGAAACTTTGAGATATCAAGTATACTATAACCCGGGAAGTTTTTAAATAGTTTGCAAATCAAAAGTACTATAATTATTGCAATAATACTTATATATATGGCATTTATTATACTTGATGATTTACAATCTTTTATAATTATTTTATTAGCGTTTAGCAATATTGAATTTATTATTATAGTTACTATGAAAATAACAGCTTCCTTATTTCCAATTTTTTCATTCAGCATAATTTTAGCATATGTTAGCTATAGATAGCTAACATATATCCTCCTTCTTTTAAAATTTCCACTTCCTACTGATTTTATCTTGTGCAATAGAAGCTTTAGGTGCAAGATAATTTGAACGTTTTTCTTGTTTCCATGTATGGTGAACAAAGTAGCCTTCGTCACCACTAGATATTGCAGGAGTAAACGGAGATGTGAATTCTACTCCAAAAGACTTCATACTACAAAGTAAAGTAATATATACAAATAAACCAAGAGCAATACCAACAAAACCTGCAACATATCCTAGAAATATAAAGATAAATCTGTAAATACGTAGGTGAAATCCAAAGTTAAAGTCTGGTATCGCAAACGAGCTAAGCCCTGTTATAGCGACAACTATTATTAAAAATGGACTGACAACACTTGCACTAACAGCAGCTTCTCCTAAAATTAAGGCACCAATAATTCCAAGTGTTGAGCCAATTGGTGATGGGATTCTAAGTCCAGACTCACGTATTACTTCGAAAGATATTTCCATAAGTAGAAGTTCAAATATTATAGGAAATGGTACATTTTGTCGACTGGCTAATATCGAAAATAAGAGCTCTGTTGGTAGAATTTCCTCATGAAAGTTAGTTACTGCAATATATAGACCAGGTAAAAGTAATGTTATAAAAAATGCTAAGAAGCGTATTGATTTTAGAAAGTTTGCAAATGCTACTTTTAGATTTGAATCTTCTGGAGAAGATAAAAAATCGATTAAAACAGCAGGAAGTATTATTGCATATGGGTTACCATTTACTAAAACCACAACTCTTCCTTGAAAAAGAGCTTTTGCACACTTATCTGGTCTTTCTGTGGATAGAAGTTGTGGAATGCCGCATTTTATCGTTGTCCTCTATTAATTGTTCTAGTTGCCCTGTTGAAAGCAGACTATTGATTTTCAAGTTATTTAATCTGAATTTTACTTCTGAAACTAAATCGCCGTTTGCTAGGTCTTTTAGATAACAGATGGCTGCTTTAGTCCTAGTTATATCGCCTAGTGATGTGCTTTCAATTATTAGTTCTTCACTATTTACAATTCTTCTTAAGAGTGCTGTATTGTTCCTAATGTTCTCTACAAATGCTTCTTGTGGGCCTTTTATTATGTTTTCATTACTGGGTTTATCTACATTTCTTTGTTTTAAACCTTTTACATCGATATCAAATGCTGTTGATATAGTGTCAACAAATAGGGCACAGTTCCCAGAGTTTATACCGTCAAATATTTCAGTAAATTCTATAGATTTTTTTAGACTATTTTGAGGAATTAGATTTTGATATATATATTGTTCTAAATCAAGATTTTTTACTTTTTTATCAAACGTGTTATTTTGGTTTCTGATCATTAGAGGATCTAATATGAAACGGTTTATTAAATCGGTGTTTACCATTCCATCTATATAAACTATGAATGCATTGTATTGCTTGTTTTTACAGGTTAGTGTAAACTCTCTTAATACTATGTCGCTGTTTATTAGGGTGTTATATATTGACTGGATGTATTTATAGTTTAGGTCTATGTTTGCGTAAATATTTTTTTGTGCTGTAGGTTTTAGGGTTTTAGTATTGCTGTTGGGAATTATAGAAAAGTCGTATTCATTTGCGGGAGTATATGAGAAGGGATTTAATTTTATCATTTTTATGACACTCCTTTCTATCTTTAAAAATTTGTTATAAGTTATTTTCACTTTTATAAGTCAAGTAGTGTAAAATTTTTAACTATAAGTGATATTTTTACACTACTATACAATTTTAGGCTATGAACTTTAACTAGTATTTTCAATTTTAAGAAATATTATGCAAAAAAAGTTGATATTTTTATGTTTTTATAGTAGAATGTAGCTAATATAAATATAAAATAAAGATATATAGATTTTATAAAAATAAATTTATGAAGGAGGAAAGTGTTGATTAATTAGATCAACATGTGTTGATAGCTATGAGTAAAGGTAAAAGATATAATGGGGAAGCACAATTGAATTATGCGAAGGTTTTTGCAGTGATAATTGCTTTGGTTGTAATAGTAATGTGTATTTTCTTAATTAAAAATTTAATTAAAGGCGCAAAAAATACGCAAAATGTCGGAGCAACAAGTTATTTTGCTGTATATAAAGATGATAAATGGGGAGTTTTAAACTCAAATGGAGATTTTACAATAGAGCCGATGTATCAAGAAATGGTAATTGTTCCTGATAGTAGCAAGGATGTTTTTTTATGTACTTACGATGTAAATGAAGAAGATGGAAGTTATAAGACTAAAGCGGTAAATAGCAAAAATGAGCAAATTTTTACAAAATATGAGAAAATAGAAGCTCTGGAAAATTATGACGAAAGCAAGAATATTTGGTATGAAGAGAATGTTTTAAAAGTAGAAAAAGACGGACTATGGGGATTAATAAATATAGATGGAAATGAAATTCTAGCGCCAGAATATGAATCAATAGATACTTTAAAAGGAATTAAAAATAGCTTAATAATTAAGAAAAATGGGCTAGTTGGCCTTGTGAACAATACGGGAGTGAAGGTTTTTGATGCAAATTATACTGAAATTTCGGCTTTGGGAAAAGATTATAAAGAAGGATATATCACTGTAAATAATGAAGGAAAATATGGAGTATTTAGTTTTTCAGGTAAACAGATTTTAGAAAATAAATATAGTAAGATAGATAATATGTATAGTGAAAACTATTTTGTCATTCGAGAAGATGAAAAGCAGAAGCTAATTAATGCTAATGGAGATATTATATTAGATGAAGGGTTTGATGAGATAACTCAAATTTCTACATCTGGAATTGTATTTAAGAAAAATGGTAAATATGGACTAATGAATTTTGAAAAAAATGTCATTATAGAACCAAAATATGAAAATTTAAAAGAAATAAATAAAAATTACTATATGGCATTAAAAGATGGGCTATGTGGTGTTATTGCAGAAAATGAGGAAATTAAGATCCCATTTGAATATAATGATATTTATTATGATTCAAAAGCTGGAATATATGTAGCAGAAGATAAGGATTATAATTCTACAATTATGGATATTAATTTTAATGTAAAATTAAAAGGTATTTTATCTGATATAAATACAGATAAAGGCTATATGAAACTTAAAGTTGATGGTGAATATAAATACTATAATTTTAAATTTGAGGAAAAGACTATTTTTGAAATATTTAAAACAAATACAATTGCTCTAAGTAAAAAAGATGGAAAGTACGGTTTTATAAATGAGAAAAATGAAGTAGTAGTGGATTATATTTACGACGATGCAACAGAGCAAAATGAATATGGATATGCTGCTGTAAAAAGTGGCGGACTTTGGGGGGCAATTGATGCAAAAGGAAATATTGTAATAGAGCCAACATATAATTTGGAAAATAACTTAGTGATTGATTTTATTGGAAAATATCATCTTGGGGTTGATTTAAATATGAATTATTATTGTGAAAAATAAATATGATAATAAATAAAGTAGGTGAAACATGAGGATAGCTTGTGGTACGGATATAATTGAAATTTCAAGAATTAAGCAGAGTATTGAGGAACTAGGTGGAAGATTTTTAAGTAGAGTTTACACAGAAAAGGAAATAGATTATTGTAATTCTAGAGGAAATTCTAGGTATCAGCATTTTGCTGGAAGATTTGCTGTCAAAGAGGCTGTTTTTAAAGCGATTTCTAGTGAATTTAAGGATAAGTATCAGATTTGTTGGAATGACATTGAATGTTTAAATGATAAGAATGGGAGGCCTCTTGTCAGTATTTTGGGATTAGATAGTAGTCGTGTTGCAAATATAGATGTTAGCATTTCACATTGTAAGGAGTATGCTGTGGCTAGTGCAGTTGTTTTGTTCTTAAGTTAAGATTTGTATCAAAAATATCTATATTGTAAAGCACATGGGAGGTTAGGTTTTATGGAATTTTTTGATACTCATGCTCATTATGATGATGTGAGATTTAATGATGATAGGGACTTGGTTATAAAACATATAAACGAATCCGGTGTTACTAAATGTGTTAATGTGGGATGTAATATTGAGACTTCTTGTGAATCTATTGAGCTCGCAAAAATGTATGATTTTATTTATGCTACTTGTGGTATTCATCCAAGCGAAATACCTGATTCGGAGAAAAAAATTAATTTGATACTTACAAAGATAGAAGAATTGTGTTCTAAATCTGAAAAAGTTGTTGCTATTGGGGAGATAGGATTGGATTATCATTGGAATAGTGAAAATAAGGATATGCAGAAGTATGCCTTTATTGCACAGATAGAATTAGCTAACGGATTGGGACTTCCTATTTCGATTCATACAAGAGATGCTATCGATGATACTATCGGAATAATAAAAAATGAAGTGAAGATTAAAAATGGTGGAATTTTGCATTGTTGTCCCTTTAATAGGGAACTTGTAAAGCATGGATTGGATAATGGTTTATATATTGCTTTTGGTGGAACCTGTACTTTTAAAAACTCTAAGAATGCCAGTGAAATTGTACAAATGGTTCCTATGGATAAGATCCTGATAGAAACTGACTCTCCGTATCTTGCTCCTGAGCCAGTAAGGGGCAGTAGGAATGATTCTAGTAATTTGAAATACATTGTAAATAAGATTGCAGAAATCAAAGGTGAGAAGCCAGAAAAAATTGCTAGTGCTACATATGAAAATGCTATGAAGGTTTTTAATTTGTGTTAGAGTGGAGGTTATTGATATGCTTACTTATAATAAAGATGATTTTGATGAGAATTTTGATGATATTTTGAATTCTATTAATGGAATTTTGAAGAAAAAGAAGGAAACTTGTGATGAGCATAAAGAAGATGAAAAGGAAAATAACAAAAATATTTAAAAGGTAAATAAATGATTATATAATCAATAAAGAAAAATCTGTAGAGTCTAAATTCTATAGATTTTTTTTTACTCTAGGAAAGTCATCGTTGAAAACGATAGACTTTCAGTAAAAGATAAATATTAATTCCATTTTTTAGTATAATATTGACTTTTATGTAATAACGTACTATAATGTTAGAGTACTCTAACAAAAAGGAGAAAATAATGAATTTATCAAATGTACAAGAAGAATATTTAAAAACAATATATATTCTACAAAAAAAGGAAGATCAAGTAAGAGTAACCGATATAGCAAATAAATTACATAAAACCAAACCAACAGTAAACTATGCAATAAATAATTTGAAATCAGAAGGACTAGTAGACTATGAAGCATATAAAAATATATCACTTACACACAAAGGCGAACAAGAAGCAAAAAAGATATTAGAGGCATATGACATAATGTACATATTTTTTTATGAAATACTTGGTCTAGATGAAAAGATGGCAGAGAAGGAGGCAACAAAAGTAAAAGCAACATTGGAAGACGAAACATTAAACAAAATAGCTGTGTATACACATAAAACTCTGGGTTTATATAGTCTAGAATGTGGATATGATATAAATAAAGAAAAGTGCATAACATGTTTGAGAAGAAGAACTAGGAAAACAAATGCAGAAAACATAATTTAATTAATAATATTAAATAATAAATCAGTAAAAAATAAATTAAATAAAGAAGGGAGAGCAAGTAACCTTTATAAGGTAGAAAGCGAGCTATAGCAATGAGTAAAGAGTTAATAAAAATAAATAATTTATATGTAAATGCAGGAGATAAAGAAATTTTAAAAGGAATTAATTTAAAAATAAATAAAGGTGAAGTGCATGTAATAATGGGACCAAATGGCTCAGGAAAAACTACTACGGCCAATGCCATACTTAATAACCCAGTATATAAAAAAAAGTCGGGAAATATTGTATTTGACGGAGAAGATATTACGAATCTAAAAACTGATGAAATAGCTAGGAGAGGGGTGTTTATGTCTTTCCAACTTCCAGAAGAAATTCCAGGAGTATCAGTAACAAATTTTTTGAAATATGCTAAAAATAAGGTAACAGGGAAACCAGTAAAAATTTTCAAGTTTAAAGAAGAATTGAAAAAATATATGGAAGAACTTAAAATGAATCCAGAAAATATGGAAAGAAGCTTAAATGTTGGATTTTCTGGAGGAGAAAAAAAGAAAAACGAAATTTTGCAAATGCTTGTATTAAATCCTAAATTTGCAATTTTAGATGAAACAGATTCAGGATTAGATGTAGATGCAATAAAAACAGTTTCTAAAGGTATAGAAATGTTTAAAAATAATGACAATGCTGTGTTAATTATAACTCATAATACAAAAATATTGCATAGTTTAAAAGTGGATTATGTACATGTTTTAATAAATGGAAAAATTATAAAAACTGGCGGACAAGAATTAGCTGATCAAATTGAAGAACATGGATATTCAAAATATAAAGAATAACAAACTAACAAAATAAAAACATTGAATCTATGTTTTTAAACAACATGACCTAATTCCTAATTTATAATAGTAGTATGCCACAAAAATAAAAAATGTAAAGCTAAGGAGAGGAAATTCTAAAATGCCAAAAACAAAATTAGACGAAATAAATAGAAATATTTACGACATAAAAAATAAGGACGAATATGACTTTAAAATAAAAAAAGGTTTAACAAAAGAAATAATACAAGAAATATCAAAACAAAAAAATGATCCTGAATGGATGAGAATGTTTAGATTAAAAGCATTGGAAGTATATGAAAAATTAGACGTTCCAACATGGGGACCAGATATTTCAGAATTAAATATGGACGAGATAGCAACATATGTAAAACCAAAAACAAAATTAAATAATTCATGGAATGATGTACCAGACGACATAAAGAATACATTTGATAAATTAGGAATTCCCGAAGCTGAAAAAAAATCATTAGCAGGAGTTGGAGCTCAATATGATTCAGAAGTAGTTTATCATAGTATGAAAAAAGAACTACTAGAACAAGGAGTAGTATATACTGATATGGAAACAGCAGTTAGGGAATATCCAGATCTAGTAAAGGCCCATTTTATGAAATGTGTTCCTGTATATGATCATAAATTTGTAGCACTTCATGGAGCGGTTTGGTCAGGAGGATCATTTGTGTATGTACCTAAAGGAGTTAAAGTAGAAATTCCACTTCAATCATATTTTAGACTAAATTCACCAGAGTCAGGACAATTTGAACATACATTAATCATAGTAGATGAAGGAGCATCTCTTCATTTTATAGAAGGATGTTCAGCACCAAAATACAACAAAGTTAACTTACATGCAGGTTGTGTAGAATTATATGTAAAGGATAATGCTTACTTAAGATATTCAACAATAGAAAATTGGTCAAAAAATATGCTTAACCTAAATACTAAAAAAGCCATAGTTGGAAAAAATGCAAAAATGGAATGGGTAACAGGTTCTTTTGGATCTAAAATATCAATGCTTTATCCAATGAGCATATTAAATGGTGAAGGTGCAAAAACAGAGTATACAGGAATATCTTTTGCAGGTAAAGGGCAAAACTTAGATAATGGATTTAAAGTTGTACACAATGCTATTAATACATCAAGTATTGTAAATGCAAAATCAATTTCAAAAAATGGTGGAAAATGCACATATAGAAGTTTGGTTAGAATAAATGAGATTGCTAAAAATTCAAAATCTTCTGTATCGTGTGAATCACTCATGTTAGATGATATCTCTGTATCAGATACTATTCCAACAAATGATATTAGAACAGACGAAGTAGAATTTTCTCATGAAGCTAAAATTGGAAAAATTAGTGATAAAACTATATTCTATTTAATGAGTAGAGGTTTATCAGAAGAAGATGCAAAAGCTATGATAGTAAGAGGATTTGCATATCCTATTTCAAAAGAGTTACCAGTAGAATATGCTGTAGAAATGAATAACTTAATTAATTTGGAATTAGAAGGAGCAATTGGATGAAACTAGAAGGAACAGTAAAATTTTGGCTCATAACAATGTAGAAAAATGTCAAAGAAGGGAAATATTATGAATTTAAATGAAACGCCAGTTAGAACTTCAAAAAATTTTAATATTAATAATATAAAAATTGAAGATATCAATATACCAGAAATAATTGAAGAATTTAATAATGTGTATATAATTAAAGAATCAGAAAATATAGAAATAAGCTCAGATACCAAAAATACCGAGTTAACATATGGACTAGGTAATTATTGGACTAATTTAGTCAATGAAAAATCAAATTGTAAATTAAAAATTATTGCCCAAGATAAAAAAGAAAATAAAAATCAAATAAATTTTAACCTGAATGAAGAAGATAGAACTTTATTTGAAAATATTGAAATTGAATTAAAAGAAAATTCTAAATCGACAATAATTTTAAAATATGAAACGGAAAATAATGAAGAATATTTGCATAATGGAATAATAAAAGTACTAGCAAAAGAAAACTCCGAATTAAACATTATAATTGTAAATTTAATAAATATGAATTCTAACAATTTTTTAGCCATTGAAAATATATTAGAAAAAAATGCACAAGTAAATTATACAATTATAGATTTTGGCGGAAAAAATAGTATTACAAATTATTATTCAAATTTAATAGGAGAAAAGGCAGACAACAATTTAAATACAATTTATCTAGGAATAGAAAAACAATTATTTGATTTAAATTATATAGCAGAATTAAGAGGAGAAAAATCAAATATCAATATTGATGTTCAAGGAGCTCTAAAAGATATATCAAGAAAACATTTTAAAGGAACTATTGATTTTAAAAAAGGTTGTAAAAAAGCAACTGGAAACGAAAATGAAGCTTGCATGTTATTATCTGATACTGCTAAATCAATAGCGTTACCAATGCTTTTATGTTCTGAAGAAGAGGTAGAAGGAAATCATAGTAGTTCTGCAGGTAAAATAGGAGAAAAAGAATTATTTTATATTATGAGTAGAGGATTTGAATTAAAAGAAGCTATGAAATTAATGGTTAGAGCAAGATTTAATAAAATACTGGAAAATATAAAGGATGAGGAGCTAAGAGAGCAGATACTAAATGAAATAGATGAAAGATTAGATTAATAATGAAATTAACATTTGATTATTGAAAGGAAACTAAAATGAATATTGAACAAATAAAAAAAGATTTTCCAATCTTAGAAAATAAAAAAATAACATATTTAGATAGTGGTGCGACAACACAAAAACCAATTAGTGTAATAAAAGCAGTAGAAGATTTTTATAAAAATTATAATGCCAATCCACATAGAGG
>CANQFW010000029.1 GCA_947599995.1 uncultured Clostridia bacterium | reverse complement strand
AGAATTTTTTGACTGTATTGTTTTTAGCAAAACTACTTGATTTTTTTTTATATTTATAGTAGACTTTTCTAAAAAATAAAGGAGGTAAAATTAATGTCAACACCACACAATGAAGCTGCCTTAGGAGATATTGCTAAAACTGTAATAATGCCAGGAGATCCTCTAAGAGCTAAATATATAGCAGAAAAGTTCTTATGTGACTATAAATTAGTCAATTCTGTTAGAGGAATGTATTCATACACCGGTATGTATAAAGGAAAAGAAGTTACCATTATGGCATCTGGAATGGGAATGCCAAGTATGGGAATATATTCATATGAATTATATAAATTTTACGAAGTAGAAAATATAATAAGAATTGGTTCTTGTGGAGCTTTAATTCCAGAATTAAATTTATTCGATGTAATACTTTCTCAAAACGTATATTCAGAAAGTAACTATGCGTTAACCTTAAATAATGATGATTGTCATTATGTAGCTTCAAATTCAGATTTAAATAATAGTATTATTAATGCTGCTAAAAATACAAATATAAATATTATAAAAGGAAATACCATTTGCTCTGACTGTTTTGACCTATATATGACAGACCCAAAAAAATTCTACAATCGTGTTCCTATAGATAATAATTTTGTAGGAATAGAAATGGAAGCTTTTGCTTTATTTTATAATGCAAAAATTTTAAATAGAAAAGCTTCTTGCTTAATGACCGTTGTAGACACACCATTTAAAAAAGCACATGCAAGCAGTGATGAAAGACTTTTAGGGTTAGATAAAATGATAACCCTTGCTTTAGAAAGCGTAGTCTATCGTTTTTAACGTTGACTTTCCTAGATTATAAAAAAACCGAGGAACAATTGAGTGTATTTTTAAAAAAACACTCAACTTCCTCTGGTTACCTATTATTAATAAAAGGATAATCTGCCCAAGCTCCAAAGTCACCAACAACAACATTCTCAAGTAGTAATACTTGGTTTTGAATGCTTGACTTAATAACATTATAAGATGTAAGAACATTAATATTACAATCAATCTGTAAATAAACCCTATGTAGAGTTTGATTTGTACCTTGCGATACAAACTCACTTTTTAAGTCAGTTATTACATTTCCTGCTGTTGCTAATTTAATCTTAATATCTGGCAAGATTCCAGATAAAAGTTTATTACCACTAATAACCCCTAGTGGCAATTTAACTTTTCCATTTTCATAATTATCCAAAGACTTCTGTACCTCAATTGCAATATCTGACGTTATTTGATTTATTACAAAAATATTTGCACTTATCATTTCTATTTTTCCTTCATCATCTTTTTCTATTTTAAATAAATCACTATAATTATATTTTTGCATTACCTTTGTAGATTCTTCGTTTGTTATCATTGTAGCAATATACTTAGCCTCATCCACACAAACCTCATCAAAAACCGGATCCATACTTTTCCAAATAAAATAACAAAATAAAATTGCTATTATAAAAATTACAAACATAGGTGTTGCAACTTTCATTTTTCTTTGAATAGCCTTGTCTTTGTGTTTTTTTGAATTAAAAATATTAAATCTTCTGCGTGAATAGATTCTATACATATGTTTATCGCTATGCATTTTGAGTTTTTTCTCTTCTCATGTATCTAAATTTTGGAATATATAGCTTTTGACCAACATTAATTTTATCTGGATCTTCAATTCCATTTGTTCTTACAATGTCATCTATTGTGCTTCTAAATTTTTTTGCTATTTTCCATAAAGTATCTCCGCTTTGTACAATATATAAAATTAAACTATCATAATCTTGCCCATTTGACTGCCTTTTTTCTTGAATTTGTATATTATCAATAATGTTTATATTCACATTTTTACTTTCTTCAATATTAAGAGTAACATCAACATTTGCCTTTACAGAAGATGTGCCGAACTCAAAATTTGTATTATTTATAATTGTTCTAGTAGATACATTTATTTTGTCATCTCCTAATTCATTGTCTACAGAGCAATCGAAAGGAATTTTTTCAAGCTTACTACTTATATTGTTTCCATCTTCAAATATAAAATTAACTTCCAGCTCACCCTCATAAATTATTTTAGATACAGTAACTTGTTGTTTATTTAATATACTTTTTACTTCTACATCTAAAACATTTTGTGATGAAATTCCATCAATATTTATATTGTTTGAAACTGTAAATTCTTTTGTTTTAGAAGTTTTACTTGTCATTGTAGATACTCTTCTTTGATTAAACTCTACATCCATTGTTGGACTATACAAATCTTGTAACAAACTAATTTGCTTTACCTCAAAAGCCTTGCAATTTGCTCCAATTTCTAGTTCGACATAAATAGAGTGTTCTTCTGGTCCATTTGGCCTAATAATCATATTTGATATGTCGAAATTAACATCGCAGATATTGTCCTCAGAAATATTTTGTAAATCTACAAAACCTACAACAGGTATTTTACTTGTTACAGTATTGATTCTGTTATTCTCTGTTAAATACATTATTTTTACATCCGCATCAGATTTAACTAAAATCTTGTTATAGCTTATTTTAATATCTGTATCAATTAAGTTAACATCTGCTTTTAAAATTTCTGCAATTTCATCTTTTTGATCAATACTTAAAGTGTCTTTTACATAAACCTTTGTATTACCGCTACCTACTAAAGAATTTATAGTAAAATCTTTTTGCAATGTTTGGATATCAGGTATATTATTTATTGAATTTACAATATTTACTTCTTCATTTGAATATACCTTTATAGTTACTTCTATCCCTGCTTTAACATTAATTTTTCTACCATTTAGCACTTTGCATTCCATATCTTTTATACAAGTTTGAAGTTCTAACTGCATTCCCTCTTTTGCACCTGGGACATTTATAAATTCTGAAAAATCTAAACTTGTATTTAATGCTCTTAATTTATCGTCTTTGCTATCTGGCAAATACATTATATATGTATTAATATTTCCTTCTATTTTAATTTTATCATCTTGTACTTCTTTTTTGTATACACATACATTACCAGACATATTTATACTGCTCAATACATCAGGTTTCGAATCTGGTACTATTAAATCATTTTGTACAAATATTAATTCTTTTTTCTCAGCTACTTTTTTATTTATACATATATTTTCTTTGCTTACTTCCACGTCCATAAAAAACCTCCTAATATTTTGTTATTAAAACTATATTAGGAGATTTTAAATTTTATGCTTAATTTATAAATTTTTGTTTATATTTTAAAAGTGCTTTCCACCTTTTTCCTGTCTCATCTGCCTTTTCCTTATTTTTTCTAACTTCTCATCAAATTCTTCGTCTCTATCTTTCTGAGCTTTTTGAGGTCTTTGCGCACCTTGCTCTGAAACTCGCCTTTCTTGCATTCTAGCCATTCTATTTTCATCATTATTTATATTTTGTCTTTCTCTTCTAGCTTGAATATTATTTTCATTCAAATTTCTTGGTCTGCCATCTCTTTTTTGCTCTATATTAGAATTCTTTTGTTGCATACGTTTTTTTCTTTCATCACTTGATTCTTTTTCTTTTAATTTTTTCATTCTTAACCTTCTAGCTTCTTCCTCAGCCTTTAGTTCTTCCTCTTTACTCTTTTTGAATACTATTATACATAATATAATTAGTATAATAATAATGGCAACACCTATTTTTATTATTAAATTTCTTTTTTGCTTTGCCTCAACAATAGCATCAGCATGTGGATTTTCAGCAGCTTGCTTGTTTACCATTATTTGATAAGTTGTAGAATTATTATTATCTTTGTTGTAACAAATAACTGTTATAACATTTTCTTCATCTTTCAATTCTGTATTTCCAGCTATTTCTATTTGAACATTATCATTTGCAGCTTGTGCTTTTACATCCACTGACTCAACATCTTCAGGTATAGTTAAACTATACTCATATACACTTGGATCAAATGAAGGAGATAATGTATATCCTACTATTTCCAATTGTGTTATATCTGCATTTATTGCTTCTGAATCTGAATTTTCAGTAACCTCATTTACTTCTTCATTTGTAGTATTTTCTGCAATTTCATTTGTTGTATTCTGATCGTCTTGTTCGGTTTTTTCAGGTTTTGTAGCCGTAAGACTCTTTGTTACGCAATAATATGTTCCCCCATTATATGTTACTCTACTCCAAGAATATCCATCAACATTTGTCGTACTATAACCTGTTCTTGTAAGCTGTTCACCTTCAGACAAAGTTTTTACTATACTACCTTTTGTTCCATATTGTGTCCTTAAATTAACTCTATTGGTTGTATACATTGTTTCATTTGTATTTTTAAAGGTTACTTCTTTTGGTGTATTTGAAGAAGAATTTGAAGTTTGTGTTGTTCCAGAGGTATTTTGTGTTTGTTGATTTCCTGTATTAGTTGTTGTGTTAGGGGTCGGATTTGATGCTGCCTTAACTGTTACATTTCCTACCACAGACGTTGGGTGATTATTTTCAGAACTATTAGTATATAATTCAGACACACTAAGCTTAGTTGATGCTGTTGTATTTTCCGTGCCTGATTTTATCCTATATGTTGCAGTTACACTCATAGATTTACCATTTATTTGGCTTTCAGTAGCAGATACTCTACCATTTCCAGATATACCGGCAGATGACGAGACACTAACTAGCTCTAAAACTTTGTCATCATAATCTATTTTACCGGTTACTGTTGATAAATTTCCTCCATCTGGAGAATTTATACTATATGTAACATTTACAGTTGACCCTGGGGTTCCTGTTACGCCATATGACAAGCTTCCATTAAACATTATTATTAAAAACGTAATTATGCAATATATTAATACATCTCTTTTTTTTAGCATATATATTTTCCTCCCAAAACTAGAATTTTCTATTTCCAATTACATACTCTTGTATATATTGTGCATCTCTTGTTGTTATATTCGCATCACCATTTACATCCGCAAGTTTTTTTTGCGACTCTGTAAATTGTCTATTTCCAATTACATATTCTTGTATATATTGTGCATCTCTTGTTGTTATATTACCATCACCATTTGCGTCACCTTTTATAAAATTATCACTACTTGTATTACCGGCAACCGCATCACTTCCAGAATTACCATCAGAAGTATCTTGACTATTTAAAGGTACTAAATACAACTTATAAGGAGTTTCTCCATCATAAGTACTTCTTGCAACATATCCTTCGGTACCTGAAGAACTTAAAACCTTATCCCAATATGCACCATTTACCTTCTCAGTAGCTTTTTGTATTCTTGTTACAATCTCCCCTGCATACAGATAACCAACAGTAGTCGATCCCGCTGGTGAATTTCTAATCTTTAAGCTAGATGTTACATTTACAGTTACCAAATCAGTCGATACTGATGTGTCATGTGAGGTTGTAGCTGGTCTTGGTGAAACTGTGCCTGGCATATTTTCATATACTGGTATTATAAATGTATAGTCACAATTTAGGGTATCCATAGAAGAAAGTGAATTTTTCAATGTTGTACCTTCATTTTGAGCTGCCAATATATTTTGCATGTATTGGTGCCAATACATATTTCCATCTGTATTATCTACATCAAACTTTTGAAGATACATTGTGTTTTGACCAATAGCTATGTATTGATTAGCGATAATTTGAATTCCACCACTTATTGATTTTTCTAAACTCGTCCATCCGTTACTTTTAGCCTTTGCAAGACCATTTAATATAACCTTTTCTGAACCACTTCCACTTGCTCCAATGTTAAATACATTATAATAACCTACATATTGACCATTATACCCTTGACCTTTTGTAAGAGTCGTTCCTGTCTTTTTCTGTTCTTGAAATATTCTAGCAACAATGTAATATGGATTTACATTATACTGTTTACACGCATTCATTATTGTGTCTGCATATTTTTCCTCTTCAAGAAAACTTCCCTTTAGCATATTTTTAACTGTACTTTTTGAGTATCCTTTATTTTGGTCATAAGATAACTCTAAGAATTGAAATATATCAGATGTATTCATAGAATTCCTTGGATCCATCATGTATTTTATTGCTTCTTCTGATGCGCATTTCCATGATCCCGAATCATATACTTTGTCTTTACATATGCTACAAATCCAGTTTCCTGCATAATTTGAGCTGATAGGCACTAGGTTTTTTGGAGAACTTCCATGTCCTGTGTACTCATATTTTATTGCATCTTCCCAACTTATTCCTGTGTATAATATTTTAAAATTCCAATTAGAATATTGTTTTTTTAATTCATTGATTCTTGATTTAATTCCTGGATATTTACTTTCGTCAATAGCGTTTACATCTGTACTTATACTCTGCTTAACATTTGTTGCTTCGCTTATTGTAAAAAGATTTCCAAATATTATTGATATTATATTTATTATAATTAGTATTGATATAAATTTTAATTTAATATTCATTTGCAACACCTCTTTAGTATTTTTTTTACTTTTTTTTCATATTTTGTCAAAAACAGTATATCACTTATAAGTTTTATAAGTCAACCTTTATTCAAAAAAAAATAAACCATTAAAAAATTTTTTTATACTGGCTTACTTTTTCCATATATAAAAAGACCATTTGCTGGACTTTTTTATATCCTGCAAATAGTCTTATTTAAAATTTCTACTGATTTTTAAACATATCTTTCTAATTAATCCATTTCCATATCTATTTCTATATTTATCAGTTTCAAATATATTCTTAAACTCATCCATACTCTTTATAGCAGAAATTCTTGGTACTTTAAAATTTGACACGTCTTTAGTTGCCATTTCTTCTTCTCCTGCAAAAGCAAGTTTATAATTTTCTTCTTTAAGCACTTTTATGAAATCTTTTGTATATGTATAATATGGATACGCTAGATACTTAGCATCAAATAGTTCTTCTCCAAATTTCTTAGTATCTGATTTTATTTCTTCATAAGATTTAGTCTTAACAATTGGGCTTCCATCTGATGTTTGCTCATGCAAATAAAAAGTATGTGAACCATAAGTTATATTTTCACTTTTATTTTTTACCTCATCTAGTCCTATCGTTCCATATTGTCCTTCAACATACTCTGGAGTATTTTGTATTGTTACTTTTCCTATAAGAAAACATGCTGCTTTATAGTTATATTTTTGCAATATCGGCTGTGCTAGGTATTTAAAAGAATAGTATCCATCATCAAATGTTATTACTACAGATTTTTCAGGTATATCCGCAATTCCTTCTTTCCAATTATAGAAATCATCTAATGATATTGATGTATATCCAGCTTCTTGTAAATATTTTATTTGTTCCTCAAAATCTTCTTTAGTTAGTGTATCTTGATCATTTTCTTTTTCCTCCTGGCTAAGTACAATATTATGATAAACTAAAACAGCTACCTGCTTTTGATTTATATTATGATTTATCCATATCTTAAATGTTGAAATTATTATTAAAATTATTAATATCATTAATATTATATATATTAGTACCTTTTTCATCTAAAAAATCCTTTCATTTTTATGTAACAAAAATACATTTGTGCTTATTGTCTTTTTGTATGCACAATAATATATACTATTTCTTTAATATATTCAAGTATATAATACAAAATTTTCAAAATTATGTGTATATAGTCTTTCCATACTTAAACTCATTAAATTTCTTCTGACATTCTATAACCACCACTGGCAATATAGAAATAAACATAGTTATTAGCCATTGTGTAACATTTAATGGAACTAAACTAAATATATTAGCAAAAGTTGGAACAATTACAACAATTATTTGTAAAATACTTCCTGCTAAAAAGCTCAAAATTAGAAATTTGTTTTCCATTATTCCCGATTTTAAAATAGACTCTTCTGATTTAATATTAAAACTATGTACCAACTCTAAAAGTCCTAATGATACAAAAGCCATTGTTCTTGCCACTTCTATTCCGTATAAATTATTTCCAAGTGAAAAACTAAATAATGTAAAGCTTCCAATCATTATCCCCTCTAGTATAATTTTATACCATAATCCACCAGAAAAAATGCTTTCGTTTGAACCTCTTGGTTTTCTTCTCATTATTCCATCTTCAGGCTTTTCCAATCCTAGTGCTATTGCAGGGAATGAATCTGTAACTAAGTTTACCCATAAAAGCTGAATTGCAAGTAATGGACTTTTAAATCCAAACAGTAACCCTAAAAATATTGTTACTATTTCCCCAATATTGGTTGCAAGTAAGAAATGTACCGCCTTTCTTATATTATCATATATATTTCTTCCCTGTTTAACTGCTTCAACAATTGTAACAAAATTATCATCTGCAAGTATCATATCTGATGCACCCTTTGCGACATCGGTTCCTCCTTTTCCCATGGCAATTCCAATATCTGCATTTTTTAAAGCTGGACTGTCATTTACTCCATCTCCTGTCATTGCGACTACTACGTTATTTTTTTGCCATGCTTTAACAATTCTTACCTTATGCTCTGGGCTTACTCTTGCAAAAACTGCGTATGACGCTATATTTTTTTCTAAGTCGTTATCTGATATTTGATCCAATTCTTTTCCCGTTATTGCCTTATCTCCCATTCTTAAAATTCCTAAATCTTTTGCTATTGCTTTTGCTGTTGCAATGTGATCTCCTGTTATCATAACTGTCTTAATCCCTGCTGCCCTGCAAGTTCTTACTGCATCTTTTACACCTTCCCTTGGAGGGTCAATCATACCTACAAGCCCAACAAAAATCAAATCATTTTCCTGATCTTCTATCTTTTGTTGTAGACTCATGTCATCTCTATATGCTACAGCAAGCACTCTTAATGCATTCTCTGCCATTTGAGTATTTTGCGTACTTATTTTATCTTTATCATTCTGTGTTAAAAACCTAATTTCACCATTATCATATATTCTATTACATTTTTTTATTAAAATATCTGTTGCTCCTTTTGTTATTGTTCTATATTTATTATTCACTCGATGTATTGTTGTCATCATCTTTCTACTCGAATCAAATGGAATTTCATTAATTCTTTCCATTTTTCTATAAAGTTCATTCTTATTTATACTCTCATCTAAAGCTTTGTTTACTATTGCTACTTCTGTTGGTTCTCCAATTACATTTATAAAACCATCTTTTTTTTGTACCTCACAGTCTGTGCACATTGTTCCAAGCTCTAGTAAAAATTTCTCATCATCGCCAAAAGTTTTTACTACTGTCATTTTATTTTGAGTTAAAGTACCCGTTTTATCAGAGCAAATTACACTACTACTTCCCAAAGTTTCAACTGCTGGAAGTTTTCTTACAATTGTATTTTTCTTTGCCATTTTTGTAACGCCAATAGAAAGCATAATAGTAACAATTGCAGGAAGTCCTTCTGGTATTGCTGCAACCGCTAGTCCCACGGATGTCATAAACATCTCCATTGGCTCAATTTGTTTAAAAATTCCAATAATAAATATAACGACACAAATCACCAAACATACTATTCCCAAAGTCTTTCCAACTTCTCCAAGCTTTTTTTGTATTGGTGTTTCTGGAGCTGTTTCTTCTATAATCATATTTGCAATTTTTCCTATTTTTGTATTCATTGCAGTTTCTGTAACTATTGCCTTTGCATGTCCTGCAACAACGACGCTCCCCATAAAAGCCATATTTTTCATATCTCCAAGAGCTAATTCCTGATTTTGAATTTTTTCTATTGTTTTCAAAACAGGTTCTGTCTCACCAGTTAGGCTTGATTCTTCAACTTTTAGATTAAAACATTCTATAAGTCTGCAATCTGCCGGTACAAAACTTCCAGAATCTAATTCTATAATATCACCTATTACTAAATCCTCTGCGTTTATGTTTTGTGCCATTCCATTTCGTATTACTTTTGTTACTTGAGGCGTGAGCTTCTTCAAATTTTCTAAGGATTTCTCTGCTTTAGATTCCTGAACTAGTCCCATTATACTGTTGAAAATAACAATTGCAACAATTATAATAGAATCTAAATAATCATTTTCTCCTTGCAATTTCGAAACTACAGCTGAAATTAATGATGCTAAAAGTAGGATTATTATCATGAAATCATTAAATTGTTTTATAAATCGTATAAAAATATTTTCTTTTGCTTTTTCCTTTAACTTGTTTGGTCCATTTTCTTCTTTTCTTTTCTTTGCTTCCTCATCTGCAAGTCCATTTTTTGTATTTGTGTTTAGTTTCTTAGCAATTTCTTCTGGTGTCTGAGTATGCCACATTAATATCATCTCCCATTCTATAAATAAAGACTCTTTTTATCTTATATTTTTAAATATATGTGATAGATGGTTGATTTAGAACAAAAGCGAACATTATTAACATTTTCGCTATTTATGACATTTTAAAGTCCGCGTCTTTGTTCGTCCGCGAAAAATTGTATAACAATTTTTCTGTGGAATGCTTTATATTATAGGAAGTTCAGAGAACTTTCCTATAATAGTACAAAAACGAGGTGAATAATTCACCTCGTTTTCTTTCCCATTATTATACACAAATTCTTCCTTGCTCAATTTAAATAGTCGCACAAGTCATCCAAAAATCTTTTTCTATTATAATTATTTTTGAAAAAGACTGAAAAACTACATATTATGGTATTCGGCCTGGTAATTACGTCCCTAGTAAATAGTTGCTCTATGTCTCTGCTAATTGGCGAACCACAATACCTTTGTGCAAGATATATCAAGTCTAAGGCATAACAAATAAGTTTTTGATCATATTCAATATCTTTACATCGTTTTTCACATATAAATTCAAACGTCAATATTGAATCATCCTCATAATAACACCGAAAATAAAATGGGAAACGATCTTTCATAAACTGTCTTCCTTTCATTATAAAGTTAGGTCTATGCTATTTTTATACTTTTTATTTTAGCACAATATTTACATAATTTCAACCTTTTTTTCAATTTATGTCAAAAAGCAGTAATATTTCACCAATGATAAATTTCATTACAAGAAATTTTAAATGCTCTAAACACCTGCTCAAGTAGAAAAACTCTAATCAATTGGTGTGGGAAAGTCATTTTTGAAAAACATATTAGCTCATTTGCTCTTTCTAATACATCTTTTTTTAGCCCTAAAGTTCCTCCAATAATAAACGTTATGTCAGAAAATCCTTTTATCTGCAGATTTTCTATCTTTTCAGAAAATTCTTCTGAAGAATACTGTATTCCTTTTAAATCCAATGCAATCACATAAGAATTATTTTTTATATTTTCTAATATTCTTTTGCACTCTTTATCTTTTATGTCATCTACTACACTATCATTTATCTTTGATGGCAGACTCTCATCAGAAAGTTCTACTATATTTAACTTGCAATATTTTTTTAGCCTTTTTGAGTACTCATTTATTGCATCTTTTAAATATTTTTCCTTTAACTTTCCAACACATATTATATTTATGTGAATCATAAATTACCTGACTTTCCTTTCTTAAATTTAACCCTGTAAAATTAATTAATTCTAAAAATCCTTTTAGTCTTATTTGTATCTTCATCTACTTCAAAAATACAAGCATTAAACATGGCCTCCCCATCAGCAATTTTATATCTCTCTGGAAGAGCCGTTAAAAATCTTTTTAAAGCTGCATCTTTTTCCATACCGATGATAGAATGCTTAGGTCCTGTCATTCCAATATCTGTAATATAAGCCGTACCATTAGGTAGCAATTTTTCATCCGCAGTCTGCACATGAGTATGTGTGCCAAACTGTATAGTTATTTCGCCATCTAAATAATATCCCATAGCCATTTTTTCCGCAGTAGCTTCTGCATGAAAGTCTAAAATAATTATATCTACCTGGTCTTTAATCTCTTCAACAGCTTTTTTTACTATTAAAAAAGGATTTTCAGACAAAATATTTATCTCCGCTCTACCTATAGCATTAATAACAGCTATTTTCTTATTTTTGCATGTATAAAACTGTAGTCCTTTGCCACAAACACCTTCTGGGTAATTAATAGGTCTTAAAATTCTATGATCGTCAATAAATTTAAAAATATCTTTCTTTCCCCAAGTATGATTTCCCATAGTAACAGTGTCTGCTCCTGCATGCAAAATGTCATTAAAAAGCTTTTCAGTAAGTCCCATTCCATCTGCTGCATTCTCACCATTTACGATACAAAAATCGATGTTATATTTTTGTTTAATCTTAGGTAATCTTCTTTGAAGTTCCCTAACACCAACCTGCCCTACAACGTCTCCAACTGCCAAAATATTCATAATCTAATTTTTCCTTTCCTTAAATGTATTTTTCAAATCCTTTTTCTTTTCACTAATAGAACTTGAAAGTTTCTGTTTCTTGTCTATAATATTATTCTTTAAATAAACTTTCCTTTCACTAATATTTGATTTAACTTCATCTACATTTTCCTTAACATTCTCTTTTATTTGCTTTATCTTCGCCTTAATAGCAACAAGTCCCGGATATGCTTTAATAAGTCTTCTATGCATCCATGACTTACTAATTAAAATAGATTTTACTTTTTCTGTTATTTGCTGAGTATTGTCACTGCTTCCTTCTTTGTTAACATTTGCTGAAGTTTTTCTAAAACTAAATATTACAATAGATGATACAATAAAATCTATTGCATGAATACATACAAGCACTATAGAAAATATATTTATTATATCTAAACTTAATTTACTAAGTAATCCAATAAAAAATGGATTTAAAATATATGTTATAATAAGTCCAAATGCTCCAAATGGAACTGATGTTCCGAGACATACTCTTCCATTTATATTAAACTTTCGTTTACTATAATCCCACCATCTCGCTTTAAATAACTTTTCCATAAAATAGCTTGTTAAATACTCTAAAATGCAACATGTAACAACTGTCATCACAAACAATACAAGTGGATCATAAGAATATCTATAAAGTAAACAGGTTATTGCAACCGCTCCCCAACCATATATTGGGCAATAAGGTCCAATCATAAAACCTCTATTTATAAACTTTTTATATTCAATTAATTTACATGTTACTTCTAGGCACCAACCTAAAAATGAATATATCATAAATAATAAAAAATACATTTGTATTGATAAATTCATAAAATTCTTCCTTTTCCCCTTTTTGCATCTTTAAATTTAAACCTTAGCCTCTTTTGCAGCTTTAATAAGTCCTACAAATAGTGGAGCCGGTTTATTTGGTCTTGACTTTAACTCAGGATGAAATTGCGCTGCTATAAAATATGGATGTTCTTTTATTTCAACAATTTCAACCAAACTTCCATCTGGAGATGTGCCAGAGCAAATAAGTCCCGCTTCCTCTAGTCTCTCCTTATACTCATTATTATACTCAAATCTATGTCTATGTCTTTCTTTTATGTTTTCTTCTTTATAAACATTATATGCAGTGGTATCCTTTTTTATAGTGCAAGGGTAGCTTCCAAGCCTCATTGTTCCACCTTTTGCTTTAACATCTTTTTGATTATCCATTATATGGATTACTGGATCTAAAGTTTGTTCATCAAATTCAGTTGAATTACTTGTCTTAAGTTTAAGAACATTTCTTGCAAATTCAACAACAGTCATCTGCATTCCAAGACAAATTCCTAAAAATGGAATTTTATTCTCTCTTGCATATTTTATTGTAGCAATCTTTCCCTCAATTCCTCTTGTTCCAAATCCCCCTGGAACAACTATTCCATCAATTCCTTCAAACCTTTTACTTGCTAAATTTTCTGTTATTTCTTCTGCGTCTATTAATTCAATTTCAGTATTCACCTTATTTTTGAATCCTGCGTGCCTTATGCTCTCTATAACTGATATATATGAATCCTCTAATTTAACATATTTTCCAACTATTGCAATTCTTACTTTATTCTCTGGCTTAATTTTTCGTATATCATCTATCATTTCCTGCCACTTAGAATTGTCTGGAATATAGCTATCTAATCTTAAATGGTTACAAACTTCTCGAGCTAATCCTTCTTTTTCAAGCATTAAAGGTACTGCATATAAGCAATCCGCTGTTTTATTTTGAATTACACTTGTTTTTCTTACGTTACAGAACAAAGCTAACTTCTCTTTTATATTTTCTGGCAAGTCTTGTTCAGTTCTACAAACCAAAATGTCTGGCTTAATTCCGAAACTTTGAAGTTCTTTTACAGAATGTTGTGTAGGTTTTGATTTTATTTCATTTGAACCAGAAATATATGGAAGAAGTGTAACATGTACATAAACAACATCTTCATGATTTTTTTCCAGACCTACCTGCCTTATTGCTTCTATAATAGATAAACCTTCTATATCTCCTATTGTACCCCCAACTTCTGTTATTACTATATCTATATCGGTATTTTCAAAGCTATATATCTTTTCCTTTATCTCATCCGTAACATGTGGAATTACTTGTACCGTTTTTCCTAAATAATCGCCTCTTCTCTCCTTTTCTATTACTTCTGAATATACTCTACCCATTGTTACACTTGAATTTCTACATAAGTTTTCATCTATAAATCTCTCATAATGCCCTAAGTCTAAGTCTGTTTCTGCTCCATCATCTGTTACAAAAACCTCTCCATGTTCATATGGGCTCATTGTTCCTGGGTCAACATTTAAATATGGGTCAAACTTTTGAATTGTTACCTTATACCCTCTGTTTTTTAATAATCTTCCCAATGACGCAGCTGTTATTCCCTTTCCTAATCCTGATACTACTCCTCCTGTTACAAATATATACTTTGTATTCATCTTTTCCTCCCTTTCAATACCCAAATCTTGCTTTTGATCTTTTCTAAAACTAAAAAGTAGATTAAATCAAAACTTCAAAATTGGTTTTTTTTTAATCTACCTTTCTATTATAATATTTTTATTAATTTTTTTCAAGAGTCTTTTTACTTTTTTACTTTTTTA
>CANQFW010000028.1 GCA_947599995.1 uncultured Clostridia bacterium | reverse complement strand
TATAAAATTTCTAATTATTTACAATCAGCTTTTCAATATTTTTTCTACATATTTTTTTACTTTTTCATCTGAATCAATGTCTAATAAAGAACTATTGTTTTCATTTTGTAAATAATCATTAATACGCAAACCTATTTTACTCAATAAATTAGTTATTTTTTCATCTGGTATAAATGTTTTTAATTTATTATAAATTATTTTCGCTGGATGATTTGACGGAAATCTATGACATATTTCATTTAATATATCTTCTTTATTATTAATATAATCCTTACAAATTTGTAAGTTGTTTCTATTATTAGGTTCTATAGCAAGATTATAATAAATTAGAAGTCTTAATAAATCATTATATATTTCATGTATATTATCATTTATCAATGTATTGGTTATATTATCTTTAATTTTCTCCAAATCCCATATACTATTGTCTAGTTCTTTTAAATTTTTTATAATCCTATTGGCATTTTTATTTAAAACATTATATAAATTTTCATTAGTTGAGTTCATTTCTACAAAATATTGAAAAACCAAATTATATTCTTTAATATTGTAATATATCTCTATCAATATTTCATAAGCTTTTGGAACATAAGGAATAGCCTTTTTTAAATATTCAATAGATTTCTCTATATTGTCTTCTTTATAATAAATATAGCCGATTTTATAATATACATCATAATCTATAAAAATTTCAAATAATTCATCATTTTTATATGATTCTTGAATATCTGCGACCTTAATAAATAATTCAAGAGCTTTTGTAATGTTTTTTTCAGTGCCAATTCCATTTGACATTGCTTCATTAGCCACGGAATTTGACCTTTGTCAATATTCCTAATCCCATTCAATTTTAGATAATAATTCTTTACTTATTTTAATTTCTTTTTTTATTATAGTAATCATCTATCACACCATCCTTTCGTTCAAAATAAAAGGCATCAAAAAAATCAACCTTTTACAGTTGATTTAATCGTTTTGCAGATAAATCTGCATATAATGGTTTGTAATGACTAAAGCCATAACACAACCATTTATCGTCTGGTGCGACGATTTTACTTGAGTGGAGCGGGTAGCGAGAATCGAACTCGCGCAACCAGGTCGGAAGCATGGGATTCTACCACTAAACTATACCCGCAAATTTCCTACTTATGTATTATACTAAACTATATATTTTTTTTCAATAAAAATCAATTATTTTTTTGAAAAATTTCTTGATATAATTTTTCTAATATGTTATGATAATTTGCGGTAAAAATGTGAATACTAAAAAAAAGTAAAGAAAGGATGATATAAAAAATGAAATTTGATGCATGGAAAAACTTTACATCAGGTGATTGGCAAACTGAAATTAATGTAAGAGATTTTATTCAAAAGAACTATACTCCTTATGAAGGTGATTCAAGCTTTTTAGCTGAAGTTACAGAAAAAACGAAGAAACTATGGGATAAAGTTTTAGATTTATATCAAAAAGAAAAATCAGCTCCAGGAGGAGTTTTAGATATAGATACCAAAACAATATCAACAGTATCTGCACATGATGCTGGCTATATTGATAAAGACTTAGAAGAAATAGTAGGACTTCAAACAGACAGTCCTTTAAAAAGAGCAATAATGCCATTTGGTGGAATAAAAATTGTAGAAAAATCTTGCCAAGCATATGGAAGAGAGGTTGACCCAGATATTGATAAAATTTTTCACACTGTAAGAAAAACTCATAATGATGGAGTATTTTCAGTATACACTCCAGACGTAAGAGCTGCAAGATCAAATAAGTTACTAACAGGTCTTCCTGATGGATATGGTCGTGGACGTATCATAGGAGACTATAGAAGAGTTGCTCTTTATGGTGTAGACTATTTAATAGAAGAAAAGAAACATGAGCTTATGGAACTAGATTTTGATTCATTCACAGAAGACGTTATTAGACACCGTGAAGAAATAAGTGAACAGATTTCTGCTTTAAATGAATTAAAGGTTATGGCTCAAAAATACGGTTTCGATATATCTATGCCAGCTACAAATGCTAAAGAAGCTATTCAATGGTTATATTTTGGATACCTAGCTGCAATAAAGGACCAAAATGGTGCTGCAATGAGCTTAGGTAGAACTTCTACTTTCTTAGATATATATATTCAAAGGGATTTAGATAATGGTACTCTAACGGAATCTGAAGCTCAAGAACTAATGGACCACTTTGTTATGAAATTGCGTTTAGTAAGATTCCTTCGTACTCCAGAATACAATGAACTTTTCTCAGGGGATCCTGTTTGGGTTACAGAAAGTATTGGTGGTATGGGAATTGATGGAAGAACTTTAGTCACAAAAAATTCATTTAGACTTTTGAATTCCTTAGTTGACTTAGGTCCTGCTCCAGAGCCAAACTTAACAGTTTTATGGTCTACAAGACTTCCTGAAGGATTTAAAAGGTTTGTAACAGGTCTTTCTATAAAAACCTCTGCAATTCAATATGAAAATGACGATTTAATGAGAATTTCTTTAGGAGATGATTATGGTATAGCATGCTGTGTATCTCCTATGAGAATTGGAAAGCAAATGCAGTTCTTCGGTGCACGTGCAAACCTTGCAAAAACTCTACTTTATGCAATTAATGGTGGTGTAGATGAAATAAGTAAAAAACAAGTAACGCCAAAATACGCTCCAATTACTTCTGAATATTTAGACTATGATGAAGTTATGGAAAAATATGATCAAATGATGGAATATGTTGCAAAAATTTATATAAAAGCATTAAATGCAATACATTATATGCATGACAAATACTCTTATGAAGCAATAGAAATGGCTCTTCACGATAAAGACGTATTCCAAACAATGGCATGCGGTATTGCAGGACTTTCAGTTGCTGCAGACTCACTTTCTGCAATAAAATATGCAAAAGTCAAAGTTATTCGTGACGAGAATAACATAGCAATAAACTATGAGGTTGAAGGTGACTTTCCTAAATTTGGTAATGATGATGACCGTGTTGATCAAATCGCTGTAGATATTGTTAAAAGATTTATAGAAAAACTTCGTAAACATCCAACTTATAAAAATTCTAAACACACTTTATCAATCCTTACTATAACATCAAATGTAGTATATGGAAAAGCAACTGGAAACACTCCAGATGGTAGACCAGCGGGCGCTCCATTTGGCCCAGGTGCAAATCCACTTCATGGACGTGATACAAACGGTGCACTCGCTGTTATGAATTCTGTTGCAAAACTTCCATTTGATGCAGCTGAGGATGGTATTTCATACACATTCTCTATCACTCCAGGAACTCTTGGAAAGACTGATGACGAAAAAATTACAAACCTAGTAAATATGCTAGATGGATACTTTGCACAAACAGGACACCATATAAATGTAAACGTATTTGATAGAGCTCTATTACAAGACGCAATGGAACATCCTGAAAAGTATCCTCAACTTACAATTCGTGTTTCCGGATATGCTGTAAAATTCACAAGTCTAACACATGAACAACAATTAGATGTTATTAATAGGACTATTCATGAAAGAATATAAAAAAACGGACTAACAAATTCTACAAAGCATTGCTTTTAGAATTTGTAACGTTCGCATATTTCTCCTCTACGTCAAGTTTATCGTTTTTAACGATGACTTTCCGAGAGTATAAAAAAATATACTGCCCTAAAATAATATTTTAGGGCTAGTCTTTTATAAGAAAGTGAGTTTTTATGAATAATGATTTAGATATGCGTTATTTTGCAAAAGTACATTCTGTTGAATCATTTGGTACAGTTGATGGTCCTGGAATTAGATTTGTACTTTTTTTTCAAGGATGTGCTCTAAAATGTAAGTATTGTCATAACCGTGATACTTGGGACATAAGTGGAGGTTCTTACAAATCTTTAGATGATATTTTTGAAAAAGTTTTAAGATATAAAAATTATATTAGAAATGGTGGTTTTACTGCAACTGGTGGTGAACCTTTACTACAATGTGAATTTTTAATTAATCTTTTTAAAAAACTAAAAAAACAAAATATTCATACATGTATTGATACATCTGGAATGGTAGCTCTTACGCCTAAAATAAAGGAATTAATTGATTTAACTGATTTATTTTTATTAGACATAAAACACATCGATTCCAAAAAGTGTAAAGATTTAGTTGGTTTCTCTAATGAAAAAGAACTAGAATTTGCAAAATATTTAAATAATATAAATAAGCCTGTATGGATAAGACAAGTATTAATTCCAGGTTATACAGATAGTACAGAAGATTTATTGAAATTAAAAACTTTTATTTCAAAACTAAAAAATGTTGAAAAAATTGAACTTCTTCCCTATCATAATATGGGAAAATATAAATGGCAAGAAATGAATTTAAAATATGAACTTGACAATGTACGTGAAGCAAATGAAGATGATATAGCAAAAGCAAAAAAAATTTTAAATATTAATTAGCTTACATTTTTTATATTATAACAATCACTAATTTTTAAAAAGTATATATTATATTCTTAGGTGTTTGGCATAATTCCATTATTTTTAATGGTATAGCTAAATTTCTAAAAATATTAATATATACTTTTTAAGACTTTATCAATTCTTATAAGAATGTTCCTATAATACAATATACTATTCCTTCTTAAATCAAACTTTTGTTATTAATTAATGTTGGTGCAATAATTACAACTTTTTTTCTCTTGCTTGAACTATAACTCTTTGTTTACTGTCGTTAGTACATGTAATTAATGTAACCCTTTTTTCTCCATTCGTAATTTGACTTGTGCAGCTTACATCATTTGGATCTACTGTATATGTTGTATATACTTCATATTGAAGAGTTCTTTCTTTCAAATCCTTAATTTCTATTATATCTCCTTCTTTTAAATTAATTACCTTACTAAAAAATTTTTTATTTCTATAATTATGTCCAGCTATACATAGGTTTCCTACCTCATTAGGCTCTCCTCCCCAAAATTTACAAACTGAAACCTTTAGTAACGCATCTGATGTCTCAGACAAAATAGGATAATTAACATTTATTGATGGTATATTAATTTCTCCAACTTTATTATACGTTTTACCATTAGGTGCTTCATATTTACCACTACTTGTTGTTTCTACACTATAATTTGTTTCTTCTACTGTTGAAACAGTTTTATCCTCATATGAATCTAGCGCTAATATCAAAACTTCATTATCTGCTTTTATAGTAGTTGTATCTTCAGTTCCTGCTCCCTCAAGTATTTCTTGAGAAAATGCTTCCGCTTGATTTCTATTATATTCTGTAAAAAAATATATTACTGCTAGAACTATAATTACTAGTATAGATAATATAAAATTTACTTTGTACATCTTTTTCTTTTTCTTCAATTCTGGAGTTATATAAAGCTTTTCTGTAACTAAAATTTGATTCATATTTCCTCCTTTATTATTAATAATATTATTATAACATGAATCTTATAAAAAAGAAATAGTTTTTATAAAATTATTTTCTACTATTACCTGTCAACAATTTATATAAAAATATTAAAATATTAAACTTAAAATGTAGTATATTATAAATAAGCAAATGTAACATAAATATATTATAAATTAACTAAATAATCTGCAATTTTTGCAAAATCTTCTATAGTAAGTTTTTCAGGCCTTATATCAACTGGTATTCCCATTTTTTCAAGCATATTTGCCGCTTCTTCTTTATTTTTGCACACTCCCATGTTCGTTAATGAATTTAAAAGAGTTTTCCTTCTTTGCATATATGCGCTTTTTATAATATTAAAAAAGACTTTTTCATCTTTTACCTTAACCTTGGGCTCTTTTCTCAATTTTAATCTAATAATCTCTGACGTAACTTCTGGCATTGGAATAAAAGATGATTTATCTACCATTCCAATACTCTCCGACTCACAATAATAATATACAGTATATGTTATTGCCCCTGTATTTTTACCAGAAGGAATTTCAATTAGTCTATCCGCAACCTCTTTTTGTATCATTACTGTAATACTTTCTATTTTTAAATTGCTTTCTATTAATTTCATAATTATTGGAGTAGTTATATAATATGGTAGATTTGCCACAACTTTTACATGTCTGATGTTTTGCTCTCTTGATAACTGATCTTCTATTAATTTATCTAAATCTATTTTCAAGACATCATCATTTATCAATTCTATATTGTTATATGCAATAAATCTGTCATGTAAAATTTTAATCATTTTTTGATCTAATTCTATGCATATAACCTTTCGAGCTCTCTCTAATAAAATCTTAGTCATACTACCAAGTCCAGGACCAATTTCTATTACAATGTCATCTTTTTCAACTTCCGCACCATTTACTATATTTTGTATAACTTCATCATCTATTAAAAAATTTTGTCCTAAACTTTTATTAGCTTTTATGTTGTACTTTTTCATTAAAAATTTCGTTTCTTCTAAAACCATTGTTTACACCTCTATTGATATTTTACAACAAAAATATAAATATTACAAATAAATTTTATGTATTTTCTGTTAGTTGAACTTTTACTTGCTAAAGAAATTTAAACACTAATCTAAATATATTAACCTAATTTATATCAATCTGCTTCAAATGATTAATTTTATACTTATGATTAAATAAATACACCTCAATAACATCAAATCTGATAAATTCATTTTCTAATTTATTTAGATACATATAATATTTTGTACATTTTAATATATGTTTTTTCTTAAAACTATTTACAGCTTCCGAAGGTCGTCCATAGCACGCACTACTCCTTGTCTTAACCTCTATAAAAACGTATTCATCCATATCTTTTGCAATAATGTCTATTTCCCCTTGCCTACACATAAAATTTCTTTCTATTATTTTAAAACCAATTTGTTTTAAGTAGTTTGCAGCTAATTCTTCACCTATTATTCCAAATTTTTGGAATTGTGGTTTTTCTTTTTCCTTATGTTCTACTATATTTATTACCAGCCTTTCTTTTTATTTTCCCCATTAATTCTAACATAGTAATATTCTCCATAACTTCTGATAAATTTAAATTGTTTAAAGAAGCAATATCATTTACATTAATCCCTTCTTTTGGGATTAACTCATATATTGCTCTATACCTTTCATCTATTATTTCACTTTGTACTTTTGTATCGTTTTCCTCTTTTAGTTTAAAACCTTTATTTTCCTTACACTTATACAAAAAATCATATTTACTGATAATATCATCAACACCTGTGACAAGAATTGCTCCATCTCGAATTAATCTATTAGTACCAGTACTTTTGGAATTTTCTAAATTCCCTGGTATGCAAAATACTGGTTTTTTTTGGCTCTTGGCAATTCCTGCAGTTATACTTGTGCCACTTCTATGTGCTGCCTCCACAACCAAAACTCCAATTGAAAGCCCTGCAACTATTCTATTCCTTTCAATAAATTTATTAGATGATGCTTTTGATTTTGGTTCATATTCTGAAATTACAACTCCACCTTTTGAAATTATTCTGTTATATAATTCTATATTTTCTATAGGATAAATGTTATTTAATCCACTTGGCAAAACTGCAACAGTTGGAACATCTGCCATAATAGATGTATTATGAGCAATAGAATCAATTCCTACCGCCATTCCACTTATTATATTTAAATTAAAATTAAGTAGATCCTTACAAAATTTTTCGCACCACTTTTTTCCATACTCAGTATTGTTTCTTGAACCTATAACAGCTATTAAATTATTATTTAAAATTTTCTTATTTCCTTCTACATATATTTCACTGGGAGGATTTTTAATATTTCTTAATTTTTCAGGAAACCCAGCATCTTGAAATTTTATTTTTTCCATAATCATCATATTCCTTTTTCTTTTATTAATACTCATATTTATTTTTACTTTATAATCTGCAAAATATTATACATGGCATTTAATTACTCCAGTATTTTCTATCAAGAGTCCTATACTGAATAGCCTCTGCAATATGATTTGCCTTTATATTTTCTGACTTATCTAGATCTGCAATTGTCCTTGAAATCTTTAAAATCTTATTATATGCTCTAGCACTTAAATTTAAATTTTCAAAAGCCGATTTTAGCAATATCTTACCTTGTACATCCACTTTGCAATACTTTTCAATTAGTCTATTATTCAATTGTGAATTAGAATATATCCCTACACCTTTATACCTTTGTAACTGAATTTTTCTTGCATCATTTACTCTTTTTCTTATAATTTCCGAGCTTTCTCCCCTTCTTTCTGAGTTTAATTTTTCATATTCCACTGCATTTACTTCTATATGTATATCAATTCTATCAAGCATTGGCCCACTTATTTTACCAATATACTTATTTATGCTTTGTTCTGAACAAGTACATTGTTTCTGTGTGCTTCCATAATATCCGCATGGACATGGATTCATACTTGCGATAAGCATAAAGTTACAAGGATAAGTTAACTTTTGGCTAACTCTACTTATAGTTACGACTCCATCTTCTATTGGCCCTCTTAAAGTTTCTAATGTACTTCTTTTAAATTCTGTAAGTTCATCTAAAAACAATATTCCCAAATGTGCTAAAGTAATTTCACCTGGTTTTGGACTTTTACCTCCTCCAATAATAGATATTGGAGATGCCGTATAGTGTGGATTTCTAAACGGTCTTTTTAAAACTATGCTTTCTCCTTCCTTTATTTTCCCTGCTATGCTGTGTATTTTTGTAATTTCTAATGCCTCTTCAAATGTTAAATCTGGTAAAATTGTTGAAAGTCTTTGTGCAAGCATCGTTTTACCGCTTCCAGGACTTCCAATAAGAAGACAGTTATGTCCACCGACTTGCAGATATTTCTAAAGCCCTTTTCACATTTTCTTGACCTTTTACATCTGAAAAGTCTATACTTTCTATTTTATTTATACTTGTTTCATCTTTTTTTTCAACTTTTTCTTTTAAAACTACTCCATCATTTATAAAGTTAATTGCATCTTTTAAAGTATTTACTGGAATCACTTCTAATCCTTGAACAATTTTTGCTTCACATGAATTTGCCATTGGAACAACCACTCTTTTTATTCCTAATTTTTTAGCCTCAATACACATAGGTAAAATTCCATTTACTCTATTTACTTGCCCATTAAGTGATAACTCTCCTAAAAAAACAGTATCATAAATTACAATGCTGTTTTTTACTTCTCCAATGGAAATCAAAACTCCCAAAGCCATTGGTAAATCTAATATTGTTCCCTCTTTTTTCTTATCTGCTGGTGCTAGATTTATTAGTACTTTTCTACTAAAAAATTCAAAATTAGTGTTTTTAATTGCAGATTTTATTCTTTCTCTAGCCTCTTTAACACTTGCATCTGGGAGCCCAACAATATCAAAATTTGGAATTCCTCCTGTTACGTCTGTTTGTACCTCTATTAAATATCCTTCTAATCCTTCTAGTGACATACTTTTTACTATTGAAACCATTAGTAATTCTCCTTTCTTTTTTATAGTTAGAGTTAACAAAGAATATGTTTTTAGTTAAATTTTTCCAAATAATATTGCAATTTTCATGTAATTACTATAAAATTGTTGTTATAAAAATAGAAATATGGTGATTATATGAAAATTAACAATAATAAAAAAAATAATAATCTTAAAGACAATAAAAAACCCAACAAGATGATTAATATATCAAATGAATTAAACTGTCGGAAATATAATTTCTAAAGATAAACTAAGAAAATCTCTTATGATAGTTATCGTCATTATGTTACTTTTATTGATGCGTTTATTTTATATTCAAGTAGTAAATGGCTCTCATCTTTCGGAACTCGCTTCTAGGCAACAAACTACAAGTGAAGTAATAAGCAGTAAAAGAGGAAATATTTTTGACTCTACTGGTGCATCTCTTGCAATTAGTGAAACCGTTGATACTATATCAATTAATCCATCAAAAATTAAAGGTAAAAATGATGAGGAAACTAAACAACTAAAAGAAACTGTTGCCAAAGGACTTTCAGAAATTTTTGAACTTGATTATAATGAAACTTTAGAAAAGGTAAATGCAACTTCAGGTATAAAAAAAATTGCAACTAAAGTCGAACAAGATAAGGTAGATAAATTACAAAATTGGATGAAAGAAAATAAAATAACCTCTGGTATAAATATAGATGAAGATTCAAAAAGATATTATCCTTATGGTACTCTTGCATCGAATTTAATCGGATCTTGTGGTACAGATAACCAAGGTTTAAGTGGAATAGAAGCATCCTTTGATTCAATATTAACTGGTACATCCGGCAAACTTACAACTTCTACTAATGCTAAACAAGAAGAAATCCCGAACTCTGAATTATCTTTTGTTCCCGCTAAAAACGGATACGATTTGACATTAACACTTGATTTAAATATTCAAAATATAGTTGAAAAGCACCTTGAACAAGCTGTAAATGAGAATTCATGCTCTAAAGGTGGTAACTGTATAGTTATGAACCCTTCAACAGGTGAAATACTGGCAATGGCTTGTTTCCCTGAATATGATTTAAACAATGCATTTACACCTACATCTTTTTATGCTGATAATTGGGATAACATAAGTGCCTCTGAAAAAAATAACAGAATTTTAAATATGTGGAAAGTTCGATCTGTGTCTGAAACTTATGAACCTGGCTCTGTATTTAAATTAATTACTGCCTCTATTGCTTTAGAAGAAGGAATTACGGATACTGATATAAATGGAGACTTTTATTGCAGTGGTGTTGAAAATGTAAAATCCATTCCAATTAAATGTTGGCGTTATTATAACCCTCATCAAAGTGAAACATTAAGACAGGCAATTATGAATTCTTGCAACCCTGCATTTATTCAACTTGCACAAAGAACTGGCGCTACAACAATGTATAAATATTTTGAAGCATTTGGCTTATTTAATAAGACAAATGTAGGTCTTTCTGGTGAATCTTCTGGAATATTCTATGACATCAACCAAGTTGGACCTGTTGAACTTGCAACTATGTCTTTTGGTCAAAGATTTACTGTCACTCCTTTACAAATGGCTACAGCAATATGTTCAATTGCAAATGGTGGTTACTTAATGCAACCAAGAATAATTAAGTCCATGACAAATACAGATACTGGTGAAAAAATTTATACTAATCCTACAACTGTCAGGCAAGTAATATCATCACAGACAGCTGAAAAGGTAAGATCTATGATGGAGTCAGCTGTAGAAGAAGGAACCTGTAAAACAGCAAAAGTTGATGGATATTCAATTGGTGGTAAATCTGGTACTTCTGAACCAACCGCTGGTAATGCAAATGCTGGATACGTAGCTTCCTTTGCCGCAATATCTCCAGTTGAAGATGCCCAAGTTGCTATTTTGCTTACTTTGTATGACCCAAGTGGAAAAAGCTATTTTGGTGGACAAACTGCCGGTCCCGTAATTGCAAATATGCTATCTGAAATACTTCCTCATTTAGGAATAGCACCAAATTAATGTTATAATAAACTAATATATGTATATATTTTATATTATCTTTTTAGATTTTCTTAATAATTAACTATTAACTTTAATATTAATTCGAAATCAAGATTTAAAATATGCAATTATAATGCTTATCTAAATCTTGATTTCTTTTTTAACAACTTACTTTTTCATTTTTATAAATCATAACTTTTTAATGCCAAGAAAATTTCTGCTTAATTTTACAGCATTCTGCTTTAATAAGATTAAGTTTAGATTGTTATTTTTGTAATTTTATACTTTTCTTACAATAACAAGTAATATATCATTACTACACAAATTCAAAATTCCTATTTTATTTATTAATTCTGGCTCAAATTTTTCTAAAAATTTTTTTAATTCAATAAAATTCACTTCGAAATTGTAACTAAAATCTCCTTCTAAAGCTAAATGCACACTATTTTTGTATTCTAGATTTAGATCTTCTTTTATTAATACTTTGTTTACTTTATTTTGTATTTTTTTACATTCTTTGGTATTTGATAAATTTTTTTCATATTCCTCCTGAAGTAATGACCACCAACAAAAAACAGATTTTTTGATTTCGCCTCCTTTAATAGTTTTTATATAAAATTCATATTCCTTATTCTTTACTTTCCCAACAATTTTTAATACTGAAAAATCATATTCTGAAATCTTTTGCAAAGCTTTAATTCCTTGATATTTAAAATCTGTTAATTTGATGTTTAATGCCTTATTTAATATATCTATTACAATTTCTTTATTTTTTCTGTTTTGTATAATTAATCTTAGTTTATCTAATTTCTCATTTATTGAACTTGTCAAAATTCCTCCTCATATTATATAGTAATTTTATAATTATTTTTAATTTTTCTTAGAATTATTTAAGCCATTTTCTTTTGTTATAGTTTTAAAATTTGGAATTGTAAAATATACTAACTTTATAAGTCATTATAGATAATTTTTCTAAGTAAAATAACTTATATTTTATATTTAGATATTTAGTACTCTATAAAATTCACCTCCTATGTTTAGGATTTTTCTTATTTTGAAAATTAGAAATAAGCTTGATTTAATTTTTTGAATGAGTTATAACCCTTTTGATTAAAGTAACAATTTAAGCTGTTACAATTAAATTATATAATTTATGTTTACAGTATAAAACCTTTGCAACCTTTTGTCAATTACTTTTTTAAACTTATTATATATTTTCATCGCAATTTTCTACAATGAATTTTATAATGTTTTTACTTTTTACATTTTATATCAGCTTTCCATATAATTCGTTACATTTCACTAACACATATCATTCAATAATTTTTTGTAAAGTCAAACAATTACAAGTTACTTTATTTTCACATATCTTTCACAAAAATATTGTATTATATTATTGATTAAAAACTAAAATTTGTGATAAAATCTTTTTAAGGAGGTCAATTTTATGGAAGAAAACAAAAATAATTTCAAAAATGTATCATCAAATATTAATTTTACAAAGGAAAATAAAACCAGTGGATTTAAGAAAAACATTGTAGTTCCTTTTTTCAGTGGTGTACTTGGTTGTATAGTCGTTGTGGGAACATGCTTTGGAGTTCCGTCTATAAAATCTAAATTAATTGGAACATCTACTAGTGCATCTGAGGTATCAAGCCCATACACATCATCTGACAATAAGAATTTAGGAACGGTAGAACAGGTTTCTCTTTCTAAATATTCAGACACATCTGTTTATGCGGCTAATAAAATATTACCTTCTATAGTAGGAATCGAAGTAACATATAATGTATCTTCATCAATGTCATCATTTTATGGAATATTCGGAGGAGGCACACCATCAACTTCTACAGCTCAAGCTTCTGGTTCAGGAATAATAATTAGCTCTGATGGTTATATTTTAACAAATAATCACGTTGTAAACACATCTTCAGAATCCACATATTACGATATTTCAGAAGCTACTTCTGTTAAAGTAAAATTACAAAACAATGATAATGAATATGATGCTAAAATTGTTGGAAAGGATTCGCAAACAGACTTAGCTGTCTTAAAAATTGAAGCAGATAATTTAACTGCTGCTGAATTTGCAGATTCAGATGCAATAAAAGTTGGAGAATTTGCCATGGCTGTCGGAAATCCATTAAACCTAGGTACAACAATTACCTGCGGGGTTATAAGTGCTGTTAGTAGAGAAGTAACAGATAGTGATGGAAATAAATATAATGCTATTCAAACAGATGCTGCTATAAATTCTGGAAACAGCGGTGGTGCACTGGTTGATAGCGAAGGTAAAGTTATTGGTGTAAATACATTAAAAGTTTCAAGCACAGGTGTTGAAGGTATCGGTTTTGCAATTCCTATTAACTCAACAATTGATATTACTAAAGATTTAATTACTTATAATAAAGTTAGAAGACCTACTATCGGTATTTCTGGAAGAAATCTTGACGAGAAAACTGCTGAAAAAAATAACCTAGTTGCTGGAATTTATGTTGTAAATGTAGATGAATATTCTGCTGCTGAAAAAGCAGGTATAAAATCTGGCGATATAATTACAGAATTTGATGGTAAAAAGGTATTAACAATGGATGAATTAAATGAACTAAAGAATTCTCATGCTATTGGTGATACAGTACAGTTAAAAGTTGTTAGAAATGGTAGTGAAGAACAAATTTCTTTAACTTTAGGAGAATCAAAATCTGAATAAATTTAAAAAACTGTTATTGTTCACATTCTCAACATATTTTCACATTTTTTTCACAGGAAAGACAAATTAATTTAGTATATTATTAACAGTTAGTAAATTAGATACTAACTATTAATAAAAACATCCCCTTTTATTTTCAAAATAAAGCAGATAATTTTGTATAAATACAAAGTATCTGCTTTATTATTTTAATCATAATTTATCATATTTTTCAACACTAAAATTCATATAAAAAAACATCTACATGCTAATCAAAATTTAGCCATAGTAGATGTTCATAAATCCTAAAATATCACCAAATCCATCTCACTCGTAAAGTCATCATTACCATATGCATAAATTACATAGATATTTCCATCTTTACCTAAAAAATATTGAGATGAATTATTTATATCATATATATTACTTGTATAATCCCTCTGATATAAGTTATAACCCAAATCTGATAAATTTTTGTTTTTGTCTTGTTTCATCTTTATTGTATTTCTTATTTTATTGTCTGCATCTTCAACTTTTATAGACTTCATATTTAAGATTTCTTCTAATGTCTCTTCTCTATTTTCTTTTAAATTATAATTATATGTTTGAACAATAATTCTTTGCTTGTTGTCATTCTCTTTTAATTCTGACTTTATAACCAAAGACAAAATATCATTTCGAATATAGGCTTTATAATTAACTGTATATACTATTTTTTCATCTGTCGATAACATTATACTCTCTGCCTTTGATTTAAAAATATT
>CANQFW010000027.1 GCA_947599995.1 uncultured Clostridia bacterium | reverse complement strand
GAACATTTCAGAGGCTTCAAAGAAAACTAATTCTAAGTCTTCATCTACAGCTCGAAAAAAATCAGAAGTACAAAATACTTCAAAAATTAATGAGACATTACCTAAAAAGGGCTCTAAAACAATTAAAAACTCAAAAAAAACTACCACGAGAAGAAAGCCAACTGTTTATACCCCTGAGTACTATGATTTACCTTATAGATATAATCAAACAGTAGTCAAAATACTAGCACAAACTCCATCGAGTTTATTTATATATTGGGACATTTCAGATGAAGATAGAGCTCATTTAAAAGAAACATATGGGTCACATGTTTTTGAAATAACAAAGCCTGTTCTTATTATACATAATTTAACAATGAATTATTCGTTTGAAGTAGACATTAACGATTTTGCAAATAGTTGGTATTTACATATAAATGACAGTAAATGTGAGTACAATATAGAGCTTGGCAGACGCCCCATTCCCATTAACTATGGCTACATAAGTAATAATGCGACTGCTCAAAAAAATGAACCTATAAAGCCTATTGAAGTACCTTATATATATATATCTTCATCAAATAAAATTGAATCTCCAAATGACAGAGTATTATTTAATAAACATCAAAATAAGATATATTTAAGAAACGTAAAGACAAATGAAGTCATAGAAAAAGATGCAAACTCTCTTGTTTTTATTACAAACGTTGGAAGATTCTATAGCATTTCTGACCTTTATAATAAATTTTATAAAGATGATGAAATAATAAATAACGATTATATTTTGAATAATCCTAGCGAAGGAAATCCTTCATCTGGTGGACCTTCTTCAAAATTTAAATAATATTAAGTAAAAAAAATTGAGGTTTGGAACATTTAATAATTAAAATTCAAACCTTTATATTTTATATAAATATAGATTCTATTAACTAATAGAATTATAAAGGAGACAATAAAATGGAAAAAAAAGGATACGTAAGCTTTGTATTACATGCACATCTTCCATTTATTCATCACCCTGAAAGTGATGATTATTTAGAAGAATCTTGGCTATATGAAGCAATTTCAGAAACATATATACCACTACTACAAAACTTTCAAAAGTTAACAGATGAAAAAGTAAAATTTAAAATTACAATGTCAATGACACCTCCTCTACTTTCAATGCTTGATAATAAACTACTCCAACAAAAATATATTAATTATTTAGAAAAATTAATAGAACTATCTAAAAAAGAAATAAAAAGAACAACTTATGATGAGAGACTAAATAGATTATCTAAATATTATTTCGAAAGATATTCAAATGATTTAAAATTATTTAGAGATGTTTTTAAATGTGATATAATAAAGCAATTTAAACATTTTCAAGATATTGGCGTATTAGAAATTATAACTTGTGGTGCAACACATGGGTACTTCCCAATTTTATGTGTAAATGAAAAAACCATTCGTGCTCAAATTGCAGTAGGTGTTCAAACATATGAAAAATATTTTGATAGAAAGCCTCGTGGTATTTGGCTTCCAGAATGTGGTTATATTCCCGAGGCAGATAAATATTTAAGAGAATTCGGTATTGACTACGCAATTGTTGAATCACATGGAGTTTTGTACGCTGATCCTACTCCAATCTATGGAACTCTAGCTCCAATTGTTTCTCCTCAAGGATTTACTGTTTTTGGAAGGGACATGGAGTCCTCAAGACAAGTCTGGAGTTCAATTAATGGGTACCCTGGGGACTACAATTATAGAGATTTTTATAGAGATATTGGATATGAAGCAGATTATGACTATATAAAGCCTTATATAGCACACAATGGTGTCAGAGTTCATACAGGCATTAAATATCATAGAATTACAGGAAATACAGACAATAAAGATTATTATGATGTTCAATGGGCAAAAGATTCAGCAGAACGTCAAGCAGGACACTTTTTGGATAGTAGAACAAAGCAAATTGCAAACGCTGCGCCATTTATGCATAAGCCTCCTATCGTACTATGTCCTTACGATGCTGAACTTTATGGACACTGGTGGTATGAAGGACCATATTGGATTTATATTTTATTTAAAAAAATTTACTACGATGAATGTAACTTCGAACTTATTACTCCTTCTGAATATATAGATAAATATCCAGAGATTCAGCAATGTCAACCATGCAGATCAAGTTGGGGTGCCAATGGATACAGCGAAGTTTGGCTTAACCCTACAAATGATTATGCACATAGGCATCTTCATGTTGCCGGTGACCGAATGTGCAAGTTAGCTAATCTTTTTCCAGATGAAAAAGGAATAAAAGAGCAAGCATTAAATCAAGCTGCTCGTGAATTACTTCTTGCACAGAGTAGTGATTGGTTATTTATTATAACAAATGGTACTATGGTAGATTATGCCAAAAAAAGAATTAAAGATCATATTGGTAGATTTACTAAACTTTATGACCAAATTATGAATAATAAAATTGATAAAAAGTTTTTAAAAGAAATTGAGGAAAAAGATTGCATTTTTCCAGATATTGATTATAGAATCTATTGCTAAGGTATTTTGGTATTACAGCTTAAATGTTACAAAAAATAACGTTTAAGCTTAAGACACCAAAATACCCTTTTTTTCATAAAATATATATAGGTTAAGGTTGAACTTTTTCAACCTTCCAGCCTACAAAAGCTTTCAAAGCTTACAAATTTTTAAAAAAAGGAGGATATATGTTAGAAAATTAAGACTAACATATGCTAAAAAAATGGAAAAAAATTATAAACTTGCTATAGTAGGTGCAACAGGTCTTGTTGGTAGAACTGTTTTAAAAGTTCTAGAAGAAAAGAACTTTCCAAATTTTAAATATAAGCTTTTCGCTTCAAAAAAATCTGCTGGAAGTAAATTAAAATTTTTTGGTAAAGAATATATTGTAGAGGAATTAACTGAAAAATCTTTTGATGAAGGTTTTAATTTCGCAATATTCTCTGCAGGTGGCGAAACTTCAAAAAAATACGCCCCCATTGCTGCTTCAAAAAATTGTATCGTAATTGATAACAGTAATGCTTTTAGAATGGATGAAAATGTGCCTCTTGTTGTTCCTGAAGTCAACCCCAATGATATTTTTAAAAATAAAGGTATAATCGCCAATCCAAATTGCTCTACAATTCAAGCTGTTGTTCCCTTAAAAGTTCTTGATGATAGATATAATATTAAAAGAATTGTTTACTCTACATATCAAGCAGTATCTGGTGCAGGGAAAAACGGTTTAGAAGATTTGCTTTCTAAGGCTGATTATTCTTCTTTAAAAAAATTTCCACACCCAATTTACAATAATTGTCTTCCACAAATAGACGTTTTTATGGATGATGGATACACTAAAGAAGAACATAAAATGATTAATGAAACAAGAAAAATTTTAGGGAAAACAAACATAAAAATAACGGCTACAACTGTTAGAGTTCCAGTAGAAAACTGCCACGGTGAGTCTATAAATGTTGAGTTTGATAAAGACTTTGAATTAGATGATATTTTTAAAATTTTATCAGACACGCCTCATATCGTTGTTATGGATGATATAAACAATAATGTTTACCCTATTGCCACTAAAGTTTCAGGTAAAGATGATGTATTTGTTGGAAGAATAAGAAGGGATTTTAGTCAAAAGAACTCTCTTAATTTATGGGTTGTAGCAGATAATATAAGGAAAGGTGCTGCCAGTAACGCTGTACAAATAATGGAAAAACTCTTGTAATATATTTGTAAAAAAAAAGTAATATTGATGACATACTATATAGGGAATTTTGTAGTATAATGTTTATATAAATATAAGATTTTATAAAGGAGCACTAAATGAATGTAGAAATAGAACTAAAGAAAGCTGGCATTGAAGTCACTGACAAGTTAGATACACTAACAGTCAATAGAATTTCACAAAATGTTTCTAAAAAAATTATAGCTACATTTCCTAATTTTGGAATAGATGAGCATAAAACTTTTGATAAACTTTCTAGACTCAATATGTATAAAGCTAAAATGCCTGAAGGAATTGCAGAGGCAAATTATTTTTATAAAAATTGTTCGATATATTTTAACAATCATATTGCAGATGAAGATTTAGAAGAATTTGCAGTTCATGAATGTTTGCATTATCTTCAAGAAGTAAAAGACAGTAAACACAATCTTTTAAAAATGGGACTATGCACATATTCAACTTCTAGCCCACATGGACTTGGTCTAAATGAAGCTGCTGTTCAGTATCTAGCTTCTAAGATTATAGGAATTAAACCAGATTACGAAAAATATTATGGAATAAATCTCTATACCCCTAGTCCTTCATACTATCCTTTAGAATGTGCTCTTTTAGGTGAACTTCTTTACTTTATTGATGAAGATATTTTATTTAAAAGTACATTTTTCTCTACAGATGACTTTAAAAATGAAATAATTAAAAATACATCACCTAGAACATTTTCTAAATTGGAAAAATTATTTGACTTAATTTTAAAATTAGAAGAAAAAATCGTATTATTAAATAACAAAATTTTTAGTATAGATGAAAATTCATCTTCAATAGAAAAACTTAACAGAAAACTAAACAAATATAAAGAAAAAATGACCTATACTTTTCTAGAAACTCAAAATTTAATAATAACTTCTTTTTTTGATAAAGGATTTACTCAAATTAATGATTTAGAAACACTTGAAAATTATAGAAGAAAATTATATAAATTTAGTGATATAATTGGTAATTCACAAAATTATAAATTTTTTGACAACTATTATGCTTTGACTATGAATAAATTGGAACATAAATGTAATATTTTGGAAAATGGCGGGATTGAAACCGCTGTTTCGAATAATTCTTCGAATTTGTTTTTTAGGTTTTTGTGTAAATTTAGAAAGCTATTTTGTCATAAAGATAGTTACAGTAATTTTTAAAAGACATTCCCCATTTTGTTTTACAGATGGAGAATGTCATTTTTTTATTCTAAATTTATTAAAATATATAATTTAATTTTTGCAAAATATACTAAGCTAAATATTCAAAATCTCTTGCAATTCTGACAAGGCATAATATTTATTTTTTTCATATTTTACACCCTTAGTATAGTAAATATCAATATCATCATATTTGTTATCCTTCACAGTATACTTTACAACATAGTAGCTCTTCCCATCTTCCAATAGACTTGCTACTCCCATATTTTTTAGTGCTTCTTCACCTAATGCATAATAAACACTATCACTTTCGAGACTACTAATGCCAAATGTTGACGAATTACTGTTGTCAATAAGTGTAAAATTATATTCATTTTTAAAATGATCTCGTCTTCCTTCTTCTTTTTTTGAAATTGTAGACCCTTCCTCGCATGTATCACTAAAATTCCACGTTTTTGATTCAACTTCTTCTTCAAAAACTTTTGCTTTAGATTTTATTATTAGCATATTAGTAGTTAAATTTTCCACTTTTGATTTATCTATTAAATTTCTACCTATGGTTGCACCAATTGATGCAATTATTATTATAACTACTATTGTTATAATTAGTGCAACTAGTGTTATTCCTCTATTGTTATAATTAGACATATCCTTTAGCACATGTTAGCTTTTAACATACTAACATATTCCTCCTTCTTTTTATTATATATACCCTCTAAAGTTGCTATTATTTCTTTAATATCTTCTTCTGGTGTAGAAGCTCCTCCCATAATTCCAACATTATTTGCTTCAAAAAGTCTTATTTTTTTAAGCTCATCCTTATTTTGAACCAAAAATACGTTTTTACAATATTTTTTTGAAATGTCACATAATTTATTTGTATTTGAACTCTTTTTATCTCCAATAATAATCATTATATCTACATTTTTTGCAATTTGAGCAGTCTCTTTTTGTCTCATTTCTGTTGCAGTACAAATTGTTTTTTTAATCTCTAAATTTTTATCTTTTAAATTTTCTTTTAAGCTCTTCACAATTTCGTCAAATTTTTCCGAATTATATGTAGTCTGTGCTATTACTAAAACATTTTTTAAATTGCTTAATTCTATTTTTTCTATACATGGAAAAACATCTTTTATATCGTTTATAACAAAAGATTCATTTCCACAAAAACTAAATGTTCCTATTACCTCTGGATGTGCCTGAGCTCCAACTAAAATAATAAAATAACCATCTCTACTATACTTTTCTGCCATTTCATGTATTTTTAAAACACTTGGACAAGTCAAATCTTTTACTTTTATATTTAAATCAGTAGCTCTTTTATAAACTTCTTTTGGTATACCATGTGCTCTAATTATTATCTTATCTATTGCGTCATCAACATTTTCAACGAATTTCATTCCTTTTTGCTCTAACTTTTTTATTACATTTTTATTATGAATAATTTCTCCTAAACAATAATGAGTTCCTTTTTTTAGTTCCTCTGTCGCTCCATCAACAGCCCTTTTTACTCCATAACAAAAACCTGATGTTTTTCCTAATATTATTTTCATAAAAATCCTTCACACCTTAGTTACATATTTATCATATTTAATATTTCTTCTTTTAATGTTTCAACTATCTTTTCTTGAGGTACCTTTTTAATTATTTGTCCTTTTTTAAATAGTATTCCTTCTCTTATTCCTCCTGCAATTCCAATATCAGCTTCTCTTGCTTCACCTGGTCCATTAACAACACATCCCATTACAGCAACCTTAATATTAGAATTCAATCCTTGTAAAAATTCTTCTATTTCTTTTGCCATTGGGATTAAGTCAATTTGTGTTCTTCCACAAGTTGGGCAAGAAATCAAAGTTGGATTATTTTTATATAAATTACAATCTTTCAAAATTTCCTTTGCAACCTTTATTTCCTTTATTGGGTCATCTGAAAGAGAAACCCTTAATGTATCACCAATTCCTTGTTTTAGCAATATTCCTAAACCTATGCTTGATTTGATTGTTCCACTAAATTCCGTACCAGCTTCTGTTATTCCCAAGTGCATTGGATACTTAAACTCCTTGCTTGCCATTTCATATGCTTTTATGCATAAATCCAAATCAGATGCTTTTAAAGAAATTGCAATATCAAAAAAGTCAAGTTCTTCTAAAATTTTCACATGTCTTTTGGCACTTTCCACCATTGCTTCTGGTGTAGGTCTTTGATATTTATCTAACAAATCTCTTTCTAATGAGCCAGCATTTACCCCTATCCTTATTGGAATGTTATTTTCTTTACATTTGTCAACTACTGCCTTTACTTTTTCTTTACTTCCAATATTTCCAGGATTTATTCTAACTTTGTCAACTCCTGAATCTATTGCCTCAAGAGCTATTTTGTAATCAAAATGTATGTCTGCAACTATTGGAATATGTATTTGTTGTTTTATTGATTTTATTGCTTTTGCATCTTCTAAATCCAAACAAGCTACTCTAATGATTTCACAACCAGCTTTCTCTAAGTCTAAAATTTGTTTTACAGTAGCTTTTATATCTTTTGTTTTTGTATTACACATTGACTGTATTACCACTTTATTTTGATTACCTATTTGTACATTTCCTACTTTAATTGCTCTTGTATTTGTTCTATCCATTTATTTCCTCCATTTTTGCCAACCTAATTTTAAGTTGCTATGTAATAACCTACGCCTCTTTTTGTAATTAAAATCTTTGGATTAGATGTGTCTTTTTCAATTTTTTCTCTTATTCTTCTTACAGTTACATCAACTGTTCTTATATCTCCATAATACTCATATCCCCAGACTTTTTCAAGTAAAGCTTCTCTTGTTACAACTTGACCTGGCTCTGCCGCTAAAAATTTTAGTACTTCGAATTCACGTAAAGTTAAATCGACAACTTTTCCATTTACCATAACTTCAAATCTATCTAAATCTAGAGTTAAAGCTCCTACTTTTACTGTATTAACTCTTCTAATTTCAGCTGGTTTTTCCTCTTTTTTATCTTCCTCTCCCTTAGCACTTCTTTCACTATTTAAAGAAGCATCTATCTTTCTCAAATTAGCTTTTATTCTTGCTAAAAGTTCTCTTACACTAAAAGGCTTTGTTATATAGTCATCTGCTCCTAGTTCTAATCCTACTATTTTATCTAATTCTTCATCTTTGGCTGAAACCATAAGTATAGGTACATTCATCATATTTTTTATTCTTTTGCATACAGACAGACCATCCAATTTTGGAAGCATTATATCTAACAAAATTAAATCAGGCTTCTTTGATGCCGCCACATCTATTGCTTCTAGACCATCATATGCCTCTAAAACATTATATCCTTCTTTTTCTAAGTTGTGTTTTAATAAGTTGATAATCATTTTTTCATCATCAACTACTAAAATTGTTTTTTTATATTCATTATATATCTCTTCCACAAACTATACCTTCCTTATCTCAAATTTATACACATAATATATCATATTTATTTAACTTATACAAGTTTTTTTAAAAAGTTTTCTACTTCAAGCAATAAATCTTTTTCCGTTACTTTCTTAATATTGAATGTAATCATTGGTTTTATTCCCGGTGAAAATTTAACATCGTTTCCATATATTTTAATTAATTCTATTGCTTTTTCCCCATCTAATTTATTATTTTCAAATGTAAATACTACTCCATCACGTTTGCTTGAAATTTTATTTATATATAGCTTTTTAGCCATTTGTTTAATTCTTGAAATCTCTAATAAATTTTCAATTTGTTTAGGCATTTCACCAAACCTATCTATAATTTCATCTGTTATATCTTGAATATCTTCCTCACTCTTGCATAAGGCTATATTCTGATAAATCTCAATTTTTTGATTAGCATCTGAAATATAGCTATCTGGTATATAACTTGTTACATTTATGTCTATTTGTGTTTCAAATTCTTCTTCTACTTTTAATCCCTGTTCTTCTTTTAGCACTTCATCTAGAAGTCTACAATATGTATCGTAACCTACTTCTTCTAAATGTCCATGCTGAACTTCTCCTATTAAGCTACCTGCGCCTCTTATTTCTAAATCACGCATTGCGATTTTGAATCCTGAACCAAACTCTGTAAATTCCTTTATGGCCTTTAATCTTTTATCTGCAACTTCTGAAAGCATCTTGTCTTTTTTATAAGTTATGTACGCATATGCTTGCCTGTCTGAACGACCTACTCTTCCTCTTATTTGGTAAAGTTGAGCTAAACCCATTCTATCTGCATTTTCTACAATAATTGTGTTTGCATTTGGAATATCTATTCCAGATTCTAAAATTGTTGTACAAACAAGTACATTTGTATTTCCGTCAATAAAATCTTTCATTATATCTTCTATTTGTGTACCTGTCATTCTTCCATGTGCATATGTCACTTGCGCTTCTGGCACTAGTCTTGATATCTCGTCTGCCTTTTGCATAATGTTTTCTACATTATTAAATAAGTAAAAAACCTGACCACCTCTTTCAAGCTCCTTTATTATTGCTTCTTTTACAACTTCTAAATCATAATCTAGTACATATGTTTGAACAGGTTTTCTATTTTGTGGTGGCTCATATATAACTGACATGTCTCTGACTCCAACAATTGACATATGCATGGTCCTTGGTATTGGTGTTGCTGTCATTGTTAAAACATCTACATTCATTTTATATTCTTTTATTTTCTCTTTAGCCTTTACACCAAATCTATGCTCCTCGTCAATTATTAATAGTCCTAAATCTTTAAATTTTATATTTTTACCTAAAATTTTATGAGTTGCAACCACTATGTCTATATTACCTAGTGCTAAATCTTTTATTATAGTATTTTGTTCTTTAGTACTTCTGAATCTATTTAACAATTCAATTTTTATAGGATATTCTTTCATTCTCCCTTTAAAACTTTCATATTGTTGCTGAGCTAAAACTGTTGTTGGCACTAGGTATACAACCTGCTTATGGTCCATTACAGCTTTAAAAGCCGCCCTTATTGCAACTTCTGTTTTACCGTAACCTACATCACCGCATAAAAGTCTATCCATTGGCTTAGAACTTTCCATATCTTTTTTTACTTCATCTATACAACGAAGCTGATCTTCTGTTTCAACATATGGAAAGCTTCCTTCAAATTGTTTTTGCCAATCAGTATCTTTTGAAAAAGCATAACCTTTTGACTTTTCCCTTCTTGCATAAAGTTCTATAAGCTCTTTTGCAACAGCTCTTAAACCCTTTTTTACTTTTGATGTTGTATTTTCCCACTCTTTGCTTCCAAGCTTATTTAATTTTAGTCCTAAGTCCTCTCCTCCAACATATTTCCTTATTGTATCTAATGCATTTGTTGGAATGTAAAGTATATCATCTCCTGCATATTTTATTTTAATGTAATCTCTAATTATTCCATCTGCATCAATTGTATTAACACCTATGTATACTCCGATTCCGTACTTTCTATGAACAACATAATCTCCTACCTTTAAATCCGCGAAAACTACTTTATCCCCCTGCTTAAAAATGGTACTTTTTCTTTTTTTCTCACGTCTTTGAGCAGTTATTAATTCATTTGCTGAAATTATTATTTGATTTAAATCAGCGCTAAAAAAACCTGCAGAGATATTTCCAGTTGTAATTATAACTGTATTTGTTTCCTTTCCAGCTATAATTTTATTATTTAATTTTTCTTGATAAACAGACAAAATTTCGTTATCTTCAAGCATATTTCTTATCTTGTCTACTTTTTCTTTCATATCAACTACTATAAATATTTTTTTGTTATCATTTTGAAATTTCTTTATATCTTCTATAAATAGATCTGTTCCACTTTTAAAATAATTTAGCTCCTTACAATTAAAGTCATATTTCTCAATATTCGATTTTAAAATTGTATTTAGCTTATTTAAATATATTATTTGATGAAATTTTAATTTATCTTTAAAATCCTCAAATGTAGATGAATTTTTAATTGCATCTGGCACAAATCTCTCTTTTTCTAATAACATGTTAACTGTATTTTGTTCATCTTGAGAAATAGAGTTACATCTTGCATTGATTTTTTCTATTTCATCAATAAAAATAAGGGTGCCTACTTTCATATAGTTTAAAATAGTTTCTGGTTTTTCATAAAAAGAATCAAAATATTTATCTATCTTGCTTAAATAATTGCCCTGTTTTATTTCTTCTAGGTCATTTTCAACCATTTCATCATATTTTTCATTAAATATTCTTTTTCTTATATTTTTTATAGTTTCTTCTAAATCATTTTCTAAAATATACTCATGTGCTGGATAAATGCATATCTTATCAATTGACTCTACCGACCTTTGACTCATTATGTTAAAATATCTTATTGAATCAATTTCTTCGCCCCAAAGCTCCATACGAACTCCGTATATTGTCATTTATAGATATATCTATAATCCCCCCACGGACACTAAATTGACCTCTTCCATCTATTAAATCAAATCTTTCATATCCTAACTTTACTAATTTATTTTTTAAATCTTCTATATTGCATATATCACCTATTTTTAGTTTTAGTACATTTTTATATAGTTTTTCCTTTGATATTATTTTTTGGTTTACAGCTTCTATCGATGCAACAATGATTATATTTTTATTATCAAATATTTTATTTAAAACCTCTATTCTTTCGTAAGGTAAATTTTTACTTTCTGCAATGTAGTCATATGTAACTATTTCTTTTTTTGGAAAAAAAACAACTTTGTCTGTAAAAAATTTAAAATCATTTACTAAATTTTTCGCTTGTACCTCATTATATGTTATTATCATTGTTGGTCCTTTTAAATTCTCGGTAATTTTGCATATAGACATTACTTCAGACAGACTTGTTAAGCCCGATATTGATATCGGACTTTTTTTGTTCTTTATTTGATTTTGTAATTCTTTAAATTTATTTGATTTATCAAGTTCTTCTAAGATGATATTCATTTATAATTGCTCCTTTTTTCTATCAGTTAGTATTTTATTTATGAAAAATACTAACACGGTAGTAATATATAAATTATTATTCTATAGTTTTTTGATTATTTGAATCTTTTTCCTTTGTATTTTTATTTTCATTTATATCATATTTTTTTTCATCTGTTTGTCTATTTTTTGAAATCTCGCCCATGCCATCTCTATTCTTTACAATATTTTTGTTTTTAAGCTCTTTATCTACAAATATTTTTTTAGATAAATCCTCTACTCTTTTAAGAGAAGATAACAATTCAGCTTTTATTCTTTTTAGATGTTCAGCTTCTTCCTGATTTGACTCGTCACTTTCCGAATCTGAACCAACAGGAGAATATTTTTTTTTCTTTATTTCTTCATAATTTTTTATTGCCTCTTCTTGACTTAGATCTTTTGGCTCCTCATCTATTAGCTTTACAAGTGCCTGCTTCAAAGCTCTTTTATCTTCTTTTCTTATCTCTTCATTATTTTCCATTATTTAAATTCTACCTTTCTTTGAATTTAACTTTATATTCTGTATTCTTTTTTTTATCTTTTGTAGTTTTTACTTTTAAAAGTTTCTTTGCTTAACTGCTTCGTACACTATTATTCCTGTAGAAACAGATGCATTTAGAGATGTAACTTTGCCCTTCATTGGAATCTTAACCAAAAAATCGCAATTTTTCTTTACAAGTTCACTTATTCCTTTGCCTTCATTTCCAATTACAATACCTAAAGGACCTGTTAAATCTTGGTCAAAATAATATTTCTTTGCATCAACAGCGGTGCCACAAATCCATAAACCAGCTTTTTTTAGTTTATCAATCGTATCTGATATATTATTTACTCTAGCAATTCTCATGTGTTCTACAGCTCCGCAGGAAACTTTGCTTACAGTACTATTTACAGATGCTGCTCTTCTTTTTGGAATAATTATTCCATGAACCCCTGCTGTTTCTGCTGTTCTTATAACTGCTCCTAAGTTATGTGTATCTTCTATTCCATCAAGTATTAAAACAAAAGGTGGTTCCTCTTTTTCTTGTGCAAAATTTAAAATATCTTCTACTTCTGAATATTTAAATGGTGGCACAATTGCAATTACACCCTGATAATTATCATTTTGTGCCATATTTTCCATTTCCTTTTTATCTTTTTCCACCATTATAATCTTTTTTTCCTTTGCAATTGCAATTATTTTGTTTATTGAACCATGTCTTTCTCCCTTTGTTATATATATTTTATTAATATCTTTTCCTGTTTCTAATAACTCTAGTACCGCATTTCTTCCTTCTATTTGGTCGTCAAATGCTTTTTCTTTTTCATTTTTTGCTATATCTTCTTCTCTTCTTATTTTGTTTCTTTTTTCTATTCCACGATTATTAATTATTCTTTCTTTATTTTTTCTTTTTTCTGCCATTTAGATATTCTCATTCCCTTCTAAAACATTATCTTCTCTCTCATCTTTGTATATAATACCATTTTTTAAGGTCTTTGTAAATACATTTTAAATTAATTTCTTAAATAGCCTGTTACCGTTAAATATACAAAAACGGAATTAAGATTTCTTAAGCAGTGTAAACTACTAAGAAAATCTAAACTCCGCATATTTACATTCTATCTATATTATTTACCTATATTTAAACAATATTTATATACCATACTTGCAACCTCTGCTCTTGTTGCATTTCCTCTTGGATTAAGTTTTCCTTGGTCTCCAGTTATTACTCCATTACCAACTGCCCAATTCATTGCCCATTTTGCATATGAAGATATCTTATTAACATCAGAGAATTTTGAATAATCCGCTTTTACAGTTTTATATTTTCTTTTATAATTACAGTAATTATTTAGCATTACAGCTAAATCTTCTCTTGTTATTGTATCATTTGGTCCGAAATTACCATTTTTATATCCGCTTACAATATTATTTTCTGAAGCCCATACTACAGGATAATAATACCATGATGTTTCATTGCTATATTTAACATCTTTAAATTTCGAATTGAAATTTTTTACAGCTGGTCTTCCACTCATGTTGTAAATAATAGTTGCAAACATTGCTCTGGTAACTTTGTCATTAGGTGCAAATGTTGTTGCATTATAACCTTTCATTATGTCATTTTTGTACATATACTTTACAGCAGAATCATACCATGAATTTGTAGCAACATCTTTAAATCCATTTACAGTTACACTGCATGATTTAGAAAGTGCTGTTCCATCTGTTGTAGACGCTGTAATAGTTGCTGTACCTGGATTAATAGCTGTGATTTTTCCGTTACTATCAACTGTTGCTACAGATTTATTGCTTGACTTCCAAGTAATTTTACTATTTGATGCACTTGTAGTATTTAACCATGCACTTAAAGTATAAGTCTCACCTTTATACAATGTTGCACCTTGTGCACTAATTGTTAACTCAGTTGCTATCTTCTCAAAAATCCATGCTTGTGCATCATTATTTTCATGATCAGTTTTGTATATATTGATTGGTTGCCCTACCTTTACAGTTCCACCATTTAGATCAACTGCCTTCAAGTCAGGTGAACATCTTGCAACTATTCTATATGCACCGTTATAATTCATAATGTAGAACTGTTGTGCATTACTAGAATTTTTTGTCCATAATTGCATAGCTGTTCCATCAGCATTTACTCCACCATTTACATCCATATAAAGTCCTGTTGAAACATTTTGTATACAATAACTTTTATCAGAATTTCTTATAAGTTTCCATAGTTGAGTTGAGTCTGATGACGATTTGCTTTCTAGCTGTAATTTAGAACCTGACGACGTTCCATTAGTTCCTATTACATACGATTTATTTTTATTGCAAACAATTCTAGCTGTAAAATTACCTGGATCTGCAACAGTAGATCCCATCTGAATTGCTTCAAGGCCTCTCATATCATAATTTCCTGCGTTATCATATACGTAAACATGTGTCATATATAATCCAGATTCATTCTTATGTTGGCTTTTTTTAACTGTATATTTATAGCAACCTAGACTTGAGTCATATGTTCCTTTGCCCCACACAACATCATCTTGATCATTAGCTACTGTCCATGTAGGAAATAAAACTTCCTTTATTCCTGTATTATCACTTGCATAACACCTAACCACATATGATGTAGATGTTATACTTAACATATCAATATAACATCCGCTTATTGTTGGCTTAACCGAATCAGGTGCAGTAAAATGTATAAACTGTGGTGCTCCTCCATATCCTCTAGATGAATTAGTTTGACAATCAGCTTCCCCATAAGCATATGGATTACTGTAGTTATATTCAGATACGTGCATCATATTGCCATTTACTCTTTCTACAAATGCAACATGTCCATATCCATAAACTCCTGTGCCGCGTGGCCATACAGCTACTGTATTTGGTGCTGCATTATTATCTACAACATATCCCGCATTTCTTGCTGCATCTGCCCATTGATATGCATCACCCCAATGTTTATCAATATTAATTCCCAAAACTTCCTTTACTCTTCCACACGCATACCATGTACAATTATTTGGATAATATGTAGTTACCCAACTACAGTCTGTAGCTTTGACTTCACTTTGTAATAGTAAACATGTAATAAGAAATATAACAAATGTTATTATTATTTTTGAAA
>CANQFW010000026.1 GCA_947599995.1 uncultured Clostridia bacterium | reverse complement strand
TTTGGTATTATAAACCTTATTAATCTCGGCTCCTAAAAGCAAAACATAAAAACATGAATAAGTCCACATCATTATTAACATTAAAGTGGTCAAACTCCCATAAGTAGTAGAGAATCCTTTAAATATCTCCAAATATCTAGAAAACACAAAAGAAATAACATTTATTGTGATAGATGCAAATAACGCCCCTATAATTTGATATCTAATCTTAATTTTGTGCCCTGACATAAATCTGTATATAACTAAAAACATTATAAAAGCTACTACAATAAATGCTATACGAGTTCCTATTTCGGAATTAAAATTATAATTTTTAAAAAATTCAGAATTTTCCCTTATAGTAGAAATAATTGTATTTCTAAACACCATTACCACAAGTGAAAAAGTAATAATTATAATAAATATAATAGTTTGTATTAGTGACATAATTTTTAAATAAAAAAAAGATTTTTCTTTGTTACTACTATAATTATATATCAAATGTAGCTCTTTAGTTAAAGCAAATAGACCTTTATCTGCTGAAAACAGTGTAAATACTAAAGATATAGAAACCGTTCCTATAGATTTTGAATATACTTCTCTTACTATTCCTAATACCATCTCATTCATGCTGTTGGGTACGACATTGGATATAATTTCAAACAGTTGCTGTGAATCAACATTTGTATATTGAATTAGTGTAAGTAGCAATATTATAAATGGTATAAATGACAGTATTACATAATATGCACATTGTGCTGAAGATTCACTTATATGATCTTTCTTCATATTATCTAATAAAGCCTCTAAGGCTAATTTTGATTTTACTTTCATTTACCTTATAATTCCTTTACTATATTTTACAAATCTCTGCATTTCTCCCTATTGTAACATCATAAAAATCGTTATCCGAAATTTTTACATCTTTTGACTTAATACGCATATAATTCGTAGTATGTCCAACAAAGTATTCTCCATCTTTTTCTTCGAATAAAACTTCTAAAATTCTTCCTTCATATTTTTTATTATATTCATCCTGATTTTTGTTTGAAAGTTCGATTAATCTTTTGCTCCTTGCTTCTTTTATGTTTCCATCAATTTGATTAGGCATTACAGCCGCTTTGGTTCCATCCCTTTTTGAGTATTTAAAAATATGCATTTTATAAAATTTTATACTCTTTAAAAACTCATATGTCTTTTCGAACTCCTCATCAGTTTCTCCCGGAAATCCAACAATTATGTCTGTTGTTAAATTAACATCCTTAAAATATTTTCTTAAGATTTGTACACATTTTTTAAATTCTTCTGTTGAATAATGCCTATTCATCCTTTTTAAGGTTTCATTGCATCCACTTTGAAGAGATAAGTGGAAATGATTACAAATTTTTTCTAGATTTGATAACCTATTTGCAAACTCTTCTGTTACAATAGTTGGCTCAAGTGAGCCCAATCTAATTCTTTTTATTCCATCTATTTTATTTAATTCTTCCAATAAATCAATAAGAATATATCCATCTAAATCTTTTCCATATGATGCAATATGTATTCCTGTTATAACAACTTCTTTTATTCCTCTTTTTGCAATTTCTGTTACTTCATCTATTATACTTTGTGGCTGTCTACTTCTTATTCTTCCTCTTGCGTAAGGAATTAAACAATATGTGCAAAAATTATTGCATCCATCTTGAATTTTTATACTAGCTCTTGCTTTTTCAGTATATGTTGTAGTGCCAAAATCGCAAAATTCTTTCTGTTTTGAAATATCAGAAACTTCATATAATTTATCATTATTTTCTTGAAATTTTTTAATATATTGTGCTATTTGATTTTTTTCCGTATTGCCAAGTACTAAATCAATTTCATCCATTTTTTCTAAAGCATCTTTTGCCACTTGTGCATAACACCCAACAGCTACAACTATCGCGTTTTTATTTTCTTCTTTAACCTTTCTTATCATTTGTCTTGATTTTCTATCAGACATATTTGTTACTGTGCAAGTGTTTACTATTGCAATATCTGGTTTTTCATTTATTTCTACTATTTCATATCCCTCTTTTTGTAATTTTTGTGCCATTCCATTTGATTCATATTGGTTTACTTTGCAGCCTAGGGTTATGAATGCAACTTTTTTATTTTTCATTTTTTACCTGCTTTCTAATTAGTAGCTTAGTAATATTAAATCTTTTTACTAAATTACCATTTGCTGAATTGCTTTTAGAATTCCAATCTTTCCATATTCATAAGTTAGTCCCCCTTGCATATATGCTATATATGGTTCTCTTATTGGTCCATCGCAACTAAGCTCTATAGTTGAACCTTCTGTAAAGGTTCCTGCTGCCATTATTACTTTATCCTCATATCCTCCCATTTCACTTGGTTCTGGCACTACGAATGAGTCTATTGGTGAACCCATTTGTATTCCTTGACAGAATTTAATTAGTTTTTCCTTATCTTTTAAAATTATACATTGCACAATATCTGCTCTTTGTTCATTATATTTTGGCGTTACATCATATCCTAAATCTTCTAGCATCTTGCTTGCAAATATCATTGATTTTAATGTATTTCTTACTACACTTGGTGCAAAAAATAATCCTTTTAAAAAATTTGTATTTTGTCCTAATGATGGTCCTATTTCTTTACCTATTCCTGGAGCTGTTAATCTTTCAGCACATAGATTGACTAATTCTTTTTTCCCTACTATATATGCGCCACTTGTTGCAATACCAGCACCTAAATTTTTCATAAGAGAACCTACTGCTATGTCTGCTCCCACTTCTATAGGTTCTTTTTCTTGAACAAATTCTCCATAGCAATTGTCTACCATTATTATTACATCTTTATTAACGTTACGAATCTCGTTTATAACTTTTTCTATTTTTTCAATAGTTAAACTTTTTCTTGTAGAATATCCTATTGACCTTTGAATTTCAACTAATTTAACATTTCTATTTACTAAACGATCACAAATTCTCTTGCTGTCAAATTCATTATCTACTAAATCTATTTGTTCATATTTAATTCCAAAAGACTTTAACGAACTTTTGCTTGGGTTTTCTCCAAGTCCTATAACAGTTTGAAGAGTGTCGTATGGGGCTCCTGTTATACTAATCATAGTATCACCAGGCCTTAATAAAGCTGATAAAGTAATAGAAAGTGCATGTGTTCCAGATATTAGTTGACTCCTAACTAAACTATCTTCTGCTTTAAAGACTTTGGCATATATTTCTTCTATTTTATTTCTTCCTGGTTCATTTATTCCATATCCTGTTGAACTATTTAAGTGCATTTCCGACAAATTGCTTGATTGCATTGCATTAAGCACTTTTATACTATTTTTTTCACAAACTGCATCAACTTTTTCAAATACAGGTTTTAACTCATTTTCTACCTTTTTGGACAAGTCTTCAATTTCTTTACTTATTCCGAATTCTTCGTACATTTTTAGTTTCCTTTCTTTCTCCTAATAATCCAATTTTTTTCACAAGCAATCGGCAATTTCATTTTTACCTGTTGCCCGAATTTTCCTGGATTTACTGCTTTTATTTCTTCATCATTGTCAATGTCCCAAAGCCTGTCTATTTTAAATTTTACTGGTTCTAAAACATTTGGAATTAAAATCTCTAATTCATCTCCAAGTTGTAATCTGTTTCTAATTTCTATTACTGCTTTTTCTTCATTATATTCTACAACTTTTCCCCCAAATTCATAATTTGCATTATATTGCTTTCCTTCATATTCTTGAATGTCTTTGTTATTTCTGTCATTAAAATAAAATGTTGTAAGACCTCTTGTTTTTACTTTTTCTATTTCTGTTATATATTTTTGACCATTATAATTTTCAGGATCTTTATAGTAATCATCAATTGCAGCTCTGTAGATGCTTATTATGCTTGCTAAATAATATTCTGTTTTAAGTCTTCCTTCTATCTTTAAACTATCTACACCCATTTGAATAATTTCGGGAATTTCATTTATTAAACATAAATCTTTTGAAGAAAGTATGCTTGTTCCATTTTTATCTTCTTCAACTGGCATTAGTTTTCCAGGATTATTTCTTTCCTCAAGATACATATTATATGACCATCTACAACTTTGTGCACAATCTCCTAAATTCGCACTTCTACATGCTAAAAAATCACTTAGAAAACATCTTCCTGAATATGAAAAACATATAGCTCCATGTCCAAATATTTCTATTTCCATTCCTTCTGGTTTATTTTCCATTATGTATCTTAATTGCTCTTTATTCATTTCTCTTGCCATTATCATTCTCTTGCAACCTTGTTTATACCAAAAATTGCATGCGTGAAGGCTTACTAAATTGGCTTGAGTGCTTACATTTATTGCAACATTTGGCGCGTATTCTTTTAAAACTTCAATTACTCCAGGATCAGCTGCAATTATGCCATCTGGCTTTACTTCTTCTAATTTTTTTGCCATTTCAATTATTTCATCATATTTATCATCCCAAGCAAATATATTAAGTGTTACATATATCTTTTTACCTATACTGTGAGCATATTCTATTGTTTTTATTAAATCACTATCTCCCATATCCGCTCTTGTTCTTAAAGATAATGATGATGTACCACAATAAACTGCATCTGCTCCATAAAGAAAAGCTATTTTTGCTTTTTCGTATGAACCTGCTGGTGCTAATAGTTCTATTTTTTTCATTTATTTCATCCTCTCCTAGAGTATTTTTATATTATTCTGTTATTTATAAAATACTTTTCAATATTTCTATTTTACTATAAAATAGTTATTTTTTCAATAGTAATTTGACTATTAACATAATTCATGATAAAATATTTATATAAGGGTAAATTTTCCCTAAAAATTTTATAAAAAGGATGTGCATATCTGTATGCTGACAGAAAAAACTCTTCAATCTATTCACCGGACTTATAATTCCATAGCCGAAGACTCGGTATCCACCAATTTGATTGATATCTTACTAGAGTTACAACGAAGGTTATTGGAATTAGACGTACCTAAGCAAGACTCTGAGGATTTTGACTCATTGCTCCGAAACATTGAACGCTCGATTGAAACAAGGAAAAAAACATTCCGTATAACTACATTTGTATGTTATATTGTACTTACTCTACTGTACATTGTAATATGGGCAAATAGATGTAAAAATTTATGTTTAGATATAAATTTTACTGCTAGACGGAAATCCCTTGAAAGCGAGCTAACAAAATCATTATTTAAATCCTTAATCCACGATATGTTCGGGATTCGCGGAATCCTCCTTAACAAGGATTCTGAAGACGACCGTATAGAATCAAAAAAACTTTTGACTTTCTCAAAACTTGTTGAGGAAATTTTTACACAATCTAGACTGAACAAGAAAAACACTTTCTATGAATTTTATAATTGGATACAATCTAACAACGAAATTGATCCCATTGATAAGCAAATTGTAGAATATATTTTACGAATTCCTTTCAAGCTTATCTCAAAAAAAGATTATGTTTCTAATCCAAAAAAGAACCTGTACAAGTCTATTCATGTTATTCTAGCTGTAGAAATGTTTTCCGAAATCCATCCTGGCGTTGAGGTGGAACTTCAATTTAGGACAAACAGAATGCATCAGAATGCAGAAAATGGTAATGCAAGTCACGATAAGTATAAAGAAGAATCTATTGATGACAAAATAAAAAATGTGTTTACCATTGATAATGTTGAAAAAGCAAATATTGTGGGTCTCACATCATACAAATCGTCTGATGACGATTTAGACGGTGTACATACCGCTAAAATTATTTGCAACAGACGCGCTAGCAGTTCTCTGATAAATTTCTGATTTAAAACCTTTTTCTCCCTTAATTCTTTTTTTAAGGGAGTTTCTTTTTTGCATTAATTTATTTTTTATTTTAAGGCACTAATTGCTTTTTAACAACTAGTGCCTTAAAATAATAAAATAAATTTAATTAATTTGTCTTGTCTATTTACTTTTTTCTACTTACAGCTAATCCATCGCCAACTTCAAAAATTTCAGTTTCTAGCTCTGGATTGTGCATGGTCTGAGCAATATATTCCCTTAAATTTCTAACTGCTGTACGTTGCTTATGTTTATTGTAGTCACTCATAACATACCCTTTATATAAGATATTATCTGCAAAAATTATACCATTCTTGTTTATCATTCGAATAGATTCTTTAAGAAAAAATGGATATTTCCCTTTTGCTGCGTCAATAAAAATAGCATCATATTTTTCTTGAAAACTAGGCAGAATTTCTACAGCATCACCTTTATAAATATGTATCTTATCTTCTAAATTCATATTTTTTATATTTATTTTTGCATCTTTTATTCTTTGTTCGTCTCTTTCTATTGTATCTATTATTCCATCTGGAGCTAAAAATTTTGCAAAGCATATAGCCGAGTATCCGAACAGCAGTACCTATTTCTAGCATTTTTTTAGGTTTTATATCTACTAGATATTTTTCAATTACTTCTAATGTATCATCCATTATTATTGGAATATGATCTTCTAAAGCTTTTTTCTTAATGCTATCTATCATCGCCTTCATATCTACTTTCCTCACAGTGCTGAATTAATATTTTGTCCACATCTTCTGGTTTAATTACATCTTTTACCCACAGCAATATCAGGCTTTTAGTAATTCCATTAGGATGTTTTCTCATTAAGTCACATGCTATTTTATTTAATCCTTTGATTCCCTCTTTTTGATATACTTCACATAATTTTACCTTATATCCTGGATTATGACTTATTTTTTTATCTTTATTCTTAACTGCGCTTTCTACCTCTTCTTGTCTCCATCTTGTTACATCATACGCAGTTGCTACTATTCCATGCCTTGTTTTTCTCATAATATCCTCCTAAAAATTTAAATATTTATTATATTTTACAAAATATTATTTGAATAATCTATTTTTAAATAGCTACTAATATTATCTTCTAGATGCTCTTTCCCTTTCTTTATTATTCAAAATTTTCTTTCTAAGTCTTATTGATTTAGGTGTAACTTCAACAAGTTCATCATCTTGTATAAATTCAATAGCCTTTTCTAAGCTCATTTGAATTGGTGGTACTAAACGAAGTGCATCATCTGAACCTGAAGCTCTTGTGTTTGTTAAATGTTTTTCTTTGCATACATTAATTGCAAGATCTTCTCCACGAGAATTTAGACCAACTATCATTCCCTCATAAACTTCTACTCCTGGACCGATAAATAAATCTCCTTTTTCCTGAGCATTATATAGACCATATGTAATGGATTTTCCTGCTTCAAATGCAATTATAGTTCCACGTACTCTAGCTACTACATCTCCTTTGAATGGTTCATAGCATTTAAATATGCTTGCCATTGTTCCTTCACCTTTTGTATCTGTTAAGAATTCTGTTCTATAGCCTATTAGACCTCTTGCTGGGATGTTAAATTCAACTTTAGTATGTCCCTCTTCTGCTGGCTCCATGTTTACCATCTCTGCTTTTCTTCTTCCTAATTTTTCAATTACGGTTCCAACTGAATCATCTGGTACATTTACAACCAAGCTTTCTATTGGCTCGCATTTTACACCATCAATTTCTTTTATAATAACTTTTGGACGCGATACTAAAAGCTCAAATCCTTCTCTTCTCATTGTCTCTATTAAAACAGCTAAGTGTAGTTCTCCTCTTCCAGATACTTCAAATGAATCTGGTGTATCTCCTTCTTTAACTCTTAAAGAAACATTTCTTTCTAGCTCTTTAAATAATCTGTCTCTTATATGTCTTGATGTAACAAACTCTCCTTCTCTTCCAGCTAATGGTCCATTGTTTACACTAAATGTCATAGATACTGTTGGTTCATCAATGTTTACGAATGGAATTTTTTCAATATGTTCTGGATCACAAACTGTTTCTCCTATGCTTATATCTGAAATTCCAGCAAACTCAATTATATCTCCGGCTGAAACTTCCTCTACCTCAACTTTTTTTAGCCCTACATGTGTATATAGTTTAGCAATTTTTCCTTGAATTACTTTTCCTTCATCCTTACATACAGAAACATTCATTCCAAGCTTTATTTTTCCTCTTTCTACTCTACCTACACCAATTCTTCCAACATAATCGTCATAGTCTATATTAGAAACTAACATTTGAGCTGGTCCTTCTTCGTCACAATCTGGAGCCTGAATTGTATTTATTATTGTTTCAAATAATGGTGTCATGTCTTGGTCTTCGTCTGACATGTTTAATTTTGATGTTCCATTTTTTGCAGAAGCATATACAACAGGAAAATCTAATTGCTCATCTGTTGCGTCTAATTCTATAAATAGCTCTATTACTTGGTCAACAACTTTTTGTGGGTTGCTTCCTGGTCTATCTATTTTGTTTATTACTACTATTGGCTTTAAGTTTAGTGCTAATGCTTTTTTTAAAACTTCTCTTGTTTGTGGCATTGCACCTTCAAAGCTATCTACTAGTAAAAGCACTCCATCAACAGTTTTTAAGACTCTTTCTACCTCTCCACCAAAATCAGCATGTCCTGGAGTATCAACAATGTTTATTTTGATGTCTTTATACATTACTGATGTGTTTTTAGAAAGTATTGTTATTCCTCTTTCTTTTTCTAGGTCATTTGAGTCCATTACTCTTTCTTCTACTTTTTCGTTATCTCTAAATACATGACTTTGTTTTAATAAACTATCTACTAGTGTTGTCTTTCCATGGTCTACGTGTGCTATTATTGCTATGTTTCTTAAATTTTGATTGTTCATTTTTTATAACATTCCTTTCTCTTATTTCTAACTTTTTAATTATAGCATCTTTTTAGGTATTTTGTCAATGGGTCAATTCGACACATTTGAGCAATTTAAGCACATGTGGAATGCTTTATATTATAGAAAGTTCAGAGAACTTTTCTATAATATAAAAAACTCTCTTTTCAGAGAGAACATAAATTGTTTTTAATTTATCTAAAATGGTAAAATTTAAGATATAGTTGCTCCAATTATTCCAGCTTCGTTACCTAAACTTGCAATATCAATTTTTAAATCTTTTCTATTATTGAAAAGTAATCCACTGTTTAATAGCTCTTTTTTCAAAGGTTCTAAAAATAAATAATCATACCTTGCAAATCCACCACCAATAATAATATTATCAGGTTCAAATATATTTATTAAGTTTGAAATTCCTAAGGCTAAATCTTTTAAATACACGTCTATAATGTCCTGAATATATTTCATATTTTTACTTATAGCGTTTCTTAAATCAGGTCCTGAAATTTCATAAGAAAGACCTAATTTTTTTATACATTTTTGCTTGAAACATAAAATACTTCCATATTTCTCAAAACATCCACTTTTGCCACAATTACATTTTATGCCTCCAGGTTTTAAAACCATATGTCCAAATTCATATCCATCATAATTAGTTCCTGAAAGTAGCTTACCATTATATATAAATGCTCCACCAATACCAGTACCTAATGTTAGAAACAAAAACTTATCTTTATAATCATTTCTTCCATACTTATACTCAGCAATAGCTGCACACTTAGCATCATTTCTAACCGAAACTGTAAGTCCAGTTGTACTTTGTAAAATTTTTAAAATATCATAATTGCATATTCCTAAATTAACTGATTTAAGAACTATACCATCTGAAATAGTGCCTGGAACAGCTATTCCTAAGTGATCAATTTTATATATTTTTTTCAAGTTATTAACAACTTCTGTAATATAATTTTCTACAACTGGCATCAAATTTTCTTTTTCCTTTTGAGTATAATCTTTTTCAAATTGCTCCAAAATATTTCCATTATCATCCACAACGCCAACGGCTGTGTGACTACCACCAATATCAACGCCTACATTCATAATTTACCTATCTCCATATAATAATATTTATACATCATATGCATCAAACAAGAAGTTACCCATATAAACCTGAATAAATGGAACCAAAACAACCAATACAAAGAAGATTAATACTACACCAACAATACCATACATAATTTGTGGAAGTATCATAGTAATTTTTTCAATAGATACATTTATATCAAATTCCATATACTCAACCAATTTTTCCATCATCTCTGTAAGATCAGTCTGCATACCAATTTTAAGCATTTCTGTAATCATAGCTGATGTAAGCCCCGAACTTTCAAAAGGCTCAATCCATGATTCACCTATCAAAATATTATTAAGTGATCTTTCTATTATAGAAAGCATAACATAATTATTAACAACATTTTTACTTACATCAATAGCGTCTTGTATTCTCATTCCATTTCTTAAATTAAGTAGCATTGCCTTCATCATTCTTGACATATCTAGAGAAAATATAAGTTTTCCAAAGACTGGCATAGTGTATTTAAAATAATCAAATCTATATCTTCCCTTTGGAGTACGAATATACAAAATCAACGCCACTATAGCTGAAACTATAATAATTGTAGGCAATTGCCAATATTTCATAATAAACTGCAATAATTTCTGGAACGCAATTGTCATTGCAGGAAGCTGTGTAGAAGCGCCCAGTTCATCAAATAAGTTTTGAATTAGAGGTATAGCATACAATGTTCCAACTACCATTGCTACTAAAATTAAAACTAATTGTGCAATGTTTGGTATTAAAATTCTTTTTAATTTAAAAGTTATATCATTTGAATTATCCAAATATTCAACAGCTTGCTCTAAAGCATTTTCTAAAGAACCTGAAAGTTCTCCAACTTTTATCATATTTGTATAAATATATGGAAATACTGAAGAATAGTATTCCATTGTTTTATACATATAGTCTCCTTCTTCAACTCCTGCTAGTATATCTTCTAAAATTCCAGCAAGTGCCATATTTTCAGTACTTTCAATAATTGTGCTTAAGGCATGTACATTGTTGAAATTAGCTTTTTTTAGCAAATAAAAATTTTGTGTAAAAATCATAATATCTCTAAAAGTAATTTTTTCTTGTTTTGCAATGTAATTATTTATTGTCTGCACAAATGATTTTCTTTTACTACCACTTACATTAATTTCACTGGTATTTATTGTTCTTATTATATCTTGAAGATTGCTAGTATTTTTCTTTTTTCTAACCTTTTTCGTATTCCTTGCAACAGCTTGTGTAACAGCTATAGGAAAAAGTCCATTGCTTTTCAGTTTTTTTACTAAAATAAGCTTACTACTTTCTTCAACTCTATTTCTTACTATTACACCTTTTTCATTAATAGCTTTATAATAATATGTTGGCATTTTGACCTCCTTTACAAGTTATTTCCTGCAAATCTTTCATTTCTTATTTTTATTTGCATTATTGTTCTATTTAAAATTTCAATATTTTTTTCTTCTATTTGGCTCTTAGCTTGATCTAATGTAATTTGGTCTTTATAAAATAGTTCTGCTAAAGAATTTATTAATCCTATGCTTCCCTTTTCAGAAGCACTTTGTATTGCATCTTCTATTTCAGAAACGCTTATTTTATCCTTTCTAATTATTCCTGAAACTATATTATCTACAACCATTACCTCTGGAACTAAAACCAAATTATCATTTTTTCCTGGGAGTAGTCTTTGAGATACAACAAGTTTTAATAAAGAAGATAATAAGTATTTTATTTGTGCTTGATCTCGTACTTCGTAGAAATTTATCATTCTATCTATTGTTTCAGCACATGATTTTGTATGAAGTGTGCCAATAACTAAGTGTCCAGATTCCGCCATTTCTATTGCTGCTTCCATTGTTATTTTGTCTCTTATTTCTCCTATTACCAAAATATCGCAATCCTCTCTTAATGAGTTCTTTACACCATCTCCAAAGTGCAATACATCTTTTCCTCTTCCAACTTCTTTTTGTACAATTAGAGATTTTTTTGAATGATGCTTATACTCTACAGGATTTTCTAATGTTAAGATTTTTCTATTCTGATTTTCATTTATATCATTAATTAGCGCATTTAAAGTGGTTGTTTTACCAGAGTTTGTCTTACCAGTAACTAGAATTAATCCTTGTGTTTGATATGTCATTCTCCTTACAATGTCTGGTACACCTAAAGACTTGTATGGTGGCAATTCATTTTTTATAATTCTAAGAGTTGCAATTGGTATACCGTCTGAAAGTGAAATATTTACCCTTAATCTTCTACCTTTATATTCATAAGATAGATCTAATTTTCTGTTTTCATTAAATAATTTGTCTTCTTCAACATTGCCTTTTACTAGAAAATCGTAGATTTCTGCCATATCTTCTTCTGTTAGAACTTCCATTTCATCTATTGATATAAGCTTTCTTAAGATTCTTAGCATAGGTTTATTATCATAAATTAAGTGTACATCAGATGCATCCTTTTCAATGGCTATATCCAGGATTTTGCATATATCTATCATTTGTTACCTCCCATTTATAAATTATTATAAACTAATAGTTTTCTGTTTAATTCTTCTAGATTTGTCTCTCCATCAATAACCTTTTGAATTCCATCTACAATTATAGGCTTATACATTCCTTCTAAAGCTTTTTTTCTAATTTCCAAAGTTGATGCACCATGAATAATTAAATCTTTTATTTCATCAGTTATATTTAATACTTCGAATATACCTATTCTTTCATAATATCCTGAGTTATTGCAATATTCGCATCCAATAGCATCATATGTTACATTGTTTTCTAAATCATAGTTTATGCCATATTTATTACCTATGTTTCTAATTATCTCTTTTTCTCTTGAACTAAAAGGTCTTTCTCTTCTGCACTTTGGACACATTCTTCTTACTAGTCTTTGTGAGATAGTTGTTCCAACAGTACTTGATATATCATAGTCTGAAACTCCCATTTTTCTTAATCTTGTTATTACCTCTATTGAGTCAATTGTATGAATTGTAGATAGTACATAATGCCCTGTTTGTCCAGCTTGCACCGCAATTTCTGCAGTTTCTTTATCTCTTATTTCTCCTACTAAAATTATGTCTGGATCTTGTCTTAATATTGTTCTTAAACTATCTGCAAATCTTATATTTTTTTCTATTTCTATTTGATTTAATCCTGGGATTCTTATTTCTACAGGTTCTTCAATTGTAGTTATATTTAAAGATTCATTATTTAAATAATCTAAAATACTGTAAAGAGTTGTTGTTTTTCCTTCTCCAGTTGGTGCTGCCATTATAGTTATACTGTTTCTTTTGTTTATTGCTTTATTTAGTGTTTGCTCATCATATGGAAATCCAAGTTCAAATATATCACGTATTTTGCTAGATTTTTTTAGAAGCCTTAATACAAATTTTTCTCCATATATATTCTTCTGAGAAGATACACGAATATTGTAATTGTCATATATTAAAATTCTACCGTCTTGTGAATCTTGTTTTTCTTGATGCATATTAGAAATTGCTTTTAATCTTCCTATCATCTGGGCTTGTTTTTCTTTTGCAATTTTCGCCATTGTAAATAATTCACCATCTATTCTAAATCTTACTCTAACAGAGTCCACTTGTGGTTCTATGTGAATATCACTCGCCCTTTTTTCTATACCAAATTTTATCATATTGTCTACTAAATCTGTAACCGAATCGGTTTTTTCCAAATCATCAAAATTTTTACTTATTTGTGCTTCATACCTTCTTAAAAATTCGTCAACATTAGATTCAAATCCAATATATTCATCCATTACTAACCCTTTATTTAGCATAAGCATTCTTATGTTGTTTATATTTACTTGGTTATTTCTAATGTCTGCAAAACATACTTTTATTTTTCCACCTTCAACCTGAAAAGGAATTGCTTTGTATCTTTTCATTAGGTCTAAAGGTAAATATTCTGCAATATCTATTGTAATATCTGAATTTTTTAGATATATACTTTTTTCACCTAATATTTCTCCAACTGCTTTAATCAATATTTCAGGATTTGCTAAACCCAAAATAGCAAGGGCATCTCCTATTTTTACATTTGGATTTTTTTCTTGGTATTCAAGGGCCTTTTGAATATGTTCACCTGTTACTATCCCCTTTTTTACTAGTTCAATTCCTAATGGTTGTCTTCTTTTTATATTCATAAAAATTCATCCTTTCTTTTTTATTCTATTGTGTATGATGCAGTATATACTTTTTCGTTATCAAATTTTATATTTGTTTGTAAAATATTATCTGACAAACTAAAATTAGAGTTTTCTTCGTCTACATTTTTACATATTCTTACCTTTTTTAATTGCTCATTGTCTTTTATTTCTACATAATATATTGAGTCTTCTTCTATTTGATATCTATGTGTCGAAAAATCTGTAAATTTAATTGTTAATTTTTTTCCGCCTTCTCCAGCAAATACATTTTCTACATTTGGAGAATTTATGTCATTAGTAAGATAATTTGTAAACTCTACATACTCAGCGGATACTTTGTTTTCTATTGTTACTTCATCAAAATTTTTATAAAAATATTTTGTAAGTGTTGCCATTGTTCCTACTAATACTAGCAGACTTATTATATACACTGCCAAAGATGTCATTGTCATCCCCTGATTTTTTTTCATTTTTTCTAGTAGATATAAGTTTTTTTTACTTACATCATTCTCCTTTCTCGTAAGCTCTATAACCTTACATAATATTACTTTATTTTTTAGAAATTACATTTGAAATTTCTATATTTTCAGTTTTATTCCCTATGCTATATATAACTTTTGCTGTTATTTTTTTTACAATGTTTTTTTTGGCTCCTTCTATGGTACCTGTGTTTGCAAAGTCCTCCACGTCTATTAATATTTTGTATTGTTTATCATTTTTATCTTTTGTAACAAATACTATTTTTTCGTTTCCTTCTTCTTCCTTTATTTGTGGCTCTTGCATAGAATCTACTAGTTTGTCCTGAAAATTTGATTTTAGCTTTTTAATATAATCGTCATCTTCTGCTACAACTTCTGGAGTATCTGATTTTTTTGAATATATGTTTTCAATATTTGTTACACTTTTTGCAACCTCTAGGGCACTTGATGCTTCTGTAATTGCATATGACTTTTGCTCAATTCCACTGTTAGACTTTCCAATGTTGTAAGCCATTCCTGTAATTACAGGAATCAAAATTACCAAGATTAAAATTGTTATTGAAATGTCAATGCCTGTGTATCCTTTATTATTTCTTAAATCCATATTTTGCATTTTTATTCTAGCTAAAATATGTTTTTCTTAGCTAAAATTGCTCCTTTCTAAATTTTAAATTTAAGACTGCATGCGCGTATTATTTTATAAATATTTATTAATTTTTTTAATAAACCTCTCAATTTAAGTATTTTTTATTTACTATAATTTAAAAATTTTAATATTAAATTTATAACTATGGTATCTATTACATTAAAAATGCATAAGCAAAATGGTATATTGACTTTACTTAAAAGTTCTATTTTTTCTTTTTTGACTTTTTTCAATTTATTTACCATATATTTTTTTGTTATTATTATTGCATAACATAAAATGACTGTAAGTATTGTTATAGATGTGGTAAATTCTCCTGTAAATAACGCCATTACAACAACAAGCAATAAATTCTCTACTACAGCATTGTTTTTAGAGTTTTTCTTTAGTTGTATTAGGTCTACTATTAATAGTGCAATTATTACTATTAAATACATACCATATCTATATATACTAGTAACATCTATTATGTATAGATATATTATGTATACAAGGCCTATTGTTACTCCATAATATAGAACACTTTTTTCTATTGTTTTGCTCTCTTTTGATATTCCTGCTATTATAAATATTGCACATAGATATAGCACAAATAATATAAAATTTATTATTGTTTTCATTTCATAGTTTTTTGCATCTAATCCAAAAATGTAAGCAAATATTATAAAAGTTATGCCTGATGCTATTTCAAAAATTAGATATCTTGGCCTTATTTTTTGCTTGCAACTTTTACATTTACCACCAAGAAATATGTAGCTTAGTATTGGAATTAGCTCGAAAAATCCTAATTTATGATTGCAATTAGGACAAAATGAGTGCGTATGTGTTATGTCTTTTTTTCTTGGAATTCGATAAACTGCAAGTGTAAAAAAGCTTCCAAATAGTGTTCCAATTATGAATATTGTTGCATATAGTATTGCATTCATTTTTTATGGTCCTTTCTTTTTGTTTTTAATAAAAGCATATGCATATAGCATGCATATGCTTTTATATTTTATCTA
>CANQFW010000025.1 GCA_947599995.1 uncultured Clostridia bacterium | reverse complement strand
ATTTTTAGGAATTTATTGACAAATTAGCTTGCTGGTAGTAAAATGATTATGTTATCTAAACTATTAATTAATATTAAAAGGAGGTTTAATTACAGATAACTTTTTCCGTATACAAATTATAGACAATTTAAGGGAGGCATTATCTTATGAACGAAAAAATATTCCGGTTTCATCAATCACTTCAAAATGCAATTCATATTGCTATTAACCTAACAGATGAATACAGAAATTCATTTATATCAAATGAAGTATTCATTGCATCACTTTTCTGTGAGCCTAATTCATCATTATATCAAATTGCAATAGCTAATGGCTTTGACCATGAAAAAATACTTAATATTATTTATGAAACTATCCTAAAAAAAGAGGTCCAGTATTGTATTGTTCCTACAACGTTTAAACTTGATCTTTCAGGTGAAATTACAGTTACATGTCAGTATGATATACGTTCTATATTAGAGGCTGCAAGTACAGTTGCTAAAGATTATGGTCGCACTGAAATTACAGTTGATGATGCAATTGTGGCTTTTGCCCATCTTTCTGCTGATGTTTATGTAGATATCGTAACAGCCTTAATTCATGGCCCTGCTTTAGAAGATATAAACTTGTACTTATTAAATGTCACAAACTATGGGGCAAAAAAGCAGTCCAATCTTTCTCTTCCAGAAAGCGTTTCTGATTTTTTGAGTGTTGTAAATGATCTTTACTCTCCAACTGAAAAAATATGTCCAATAGGTGGAAGAGAAAAAGAGGTGAGTAAAATTGAAGAAATTTTGACGAAACATACAAAGCGAAATTGTATTCTTATTGGAGATGCTGGTGTAGGAAAAACAGCTATTATCGAAAAGTTCACATGGCAAATCGTTACAGGACATTGCCCTGACATGTTTAAGGAATCAATTGTCGTAAGTTTAGATGTAAATGCTCTTATTTCTGGAACTACTTTAAGAGGAATGGCAGAGCAAAGATTTATGGATTTAATTTTATTTTTAGAAAAAAATCCTAATGTCATACTATTTATAGATGAGGTTCATCAACTCATAGGAGCAGGTGCAGGTTATAACAATAACAATGACCTTGCAAACGTTATGAAACCTATTCTTGCTAGGAGCAAAGCAAGAGTAATAGGTGCTACAACTCCAGAAGAATATATTAACTTTTTAGAAGACTGTGCTCTAGAGCGAAGATTCGAACCTATATATGTTTATGAACCTAAATTTCAGGAAATTTATCCCATGATAAAAAATAAGCTCGATATATTGCAACAGGCTCATGGAACTAAAATAAGTAGAAGACTTATTGACGATTCAATAATTTATGCAGCTTGCTTTACAGCTCCTTCAAAGAATCCAGACAAAACATTAGATTTAATCGATCAAGCCATGGCACGAGCTAAGCTTGATGGTAGATCCATTGTAAAAAAGAGAGATATCCTACAGACTTTCGATGTCTATACTGAAAAATTTAAAAACATGAGTACTAGCCTAAAAATGCAAGTAGCTTATCATGAAGCAGGACATTACCTTGTAGAAAAGTTTTCACAAAATCTATCAAATAGCACTCCTCTTGCTGTATCTATTATGCCTGCTCAAGACTACTTAGGCGTTACAGTAGTAGACTATGACTTCGACTTAACTCCTAACTATAACATAGACTACTATATTGCAAGTATAGGAACTTATTTAGCCGGTAGGATTGCAGAATCTATGTACTCTGGAGAAGTCACAGCTGGTGCCTGTTCAGACTTAGAAAATGCAACCATACTTGCCAAAAAAATTATAACAAAGTGGGCAATGACAACCGAATTAGGTAATCGAGTATTTGATGAAAAGACCGATTTGATTCCAGAAAATGCAAGTAAAATCAATACATTAATTAATAAATTTTTGAAAAAAGCCGAAATATATGCAAGAAGTATCTTGACTGAAAACAAAGCTTATCTTGATCTTCTCGCTAAAGAACTTACAAAGAAAGGAATTATGACTGAAAAAGAAATTAAAAGGCTTTTTGCCCAAATTGAATGTGATTAAATAATTAAACCAAAGTGAATTTTTAGGTAAAAAACTTCACTTAATCCTTAAAAAACCCTATACTTTTTTGTATAGGGTTTTCCTTCTTTATATACATTTTTCCTATTTCAATAGAAAAACAAACTAACAAATTCTACAAAGCATTGCTTTTAGAAATTTGTAACGTTCGCATATTTCCCCTCTACGTCAAGTCTATCGTTTTTAACCATGACTTTCCTAGAGTATAAAAAAGCAAACAATAAATTTATAAAAAATTTTATTGTTTGCTTCTACCTGTTCAAAGTGAACTCTTTTTGAAGGTTTAATTTAATATTTAATCAAAGACTTTGCTCATGGTCCCTTTCTTTGTATTTCTTCCCAAAGAAAGCGTTCCTCCTATAGTTATTGTGTCGATATCTCCATTATCTCCAAAGAAAACATTTGAACAGCATTTGATTTTGCCTACACGAGCATTATCACCAAAGAAAATACTTCCCAGTGTATGAACATTACCCGTGTAACAGTTATCTCCTGCTCTGATGTCTTTCAATGAAATTATAGTGCATAAATTAGTATAGATATAATCACCTAAACAAATTCCCCTGATACCATTAATCCTAAAGGTATCAGCAAAGTCACCAATATAGATAGTACCACTCGCTACGATATTTCTTACCCTAGCATGCTCACCAATAACTATGTCTCCACCTGCATTAATGTTACATGCATTTAAATCGTTTCCAATCAAGATATCCCCTTCTGCATCAATATTGCATGTATAGCAATTATCTCCTGCATAAAAGTTACCTTTAATACAGACATCACATCTAAGGACCGAATTGTCAACCATAAACACATCACAATCTATCCGTCTTTTCATAATCAAAAACCTCCTAATATAAAATTTTGGTTACTAACAATTACTATTTTATCATATTTTTATTCGAAAAGTCAATTATTTTGTCTAAAAAACAGAAATTAAATCCATTCTTTAAACTTCTTAATATATATATCCTTAACTAAAAGTGCAATTATACAGTATAAAAACGAAACAACAAAAATTAGTGCTATAAATTCCATGGTAATTGGAATTAATCCTATTGCAGTTCCTAATTTTGTATATGGTACGATAAATCCTGCTAAAATTAGAAGTCCTGAAGAAATATATACAGCTTTGCTTGCATTACTTTGTATAAATGGAATTTTAGCAGTTCTTATTATATGCATTCCAATTAAATTTGAAACTATACTATAAGTAAACCATATACTTTGAAAATGTGCTACATCTCTTACTTTAAACAAATACCATAGCGAAGCAAATACTACCATATCAAAACAAGAACTTACAGGTCCTAAAATCAACATAAATCTTTTTAAGCTTTTTAAATCCAGTTTTTTAGGGCGCGTTAGTGATTCTTTATCAACATTGTCAAGCGGAATTGTCATTTGACCTAAATCGTAAAGAAGACCTTCTACTAACAATTGGATTGGTGTTTCTGGTAAAAATGGAAGTATTACACTTGCAATTATTACAGAAACAACTTCACCAAAATTAAAACTTGTTGCCATTTTTATATATTTCATTAAATTTACAAATGTACGTCTACCTTCTGTAACTCCATCCATTAAGACATTTAGATCTTTTTCAAGAAGTATAATATCGGCAGATTCTTTTGCAATATCAACTGCTGTGTCTACAGATATTCCAACATCTGAATTAGTAAGTGATGGACTATCATTTATTCCATCTCCCATGAATCCTACTACATTACCTTCTTCTCTAAGTATTCTTACAATTCTTGCTTTTTGAATTGGAGAAAGTTTTGCAAATACATTTGTGCTTTTTGTCACTTGCAAAAGTGCAGCATCTGAAAGTGTATCTATTTTACTTCCAGTTATTATATTTTTCGATCTAATTCCTACCTTTTCGCATACGCATCTTGTAACATCTACATTATCTCCTGTTAGAACAATTACTTTTATGCCTGCTTTATTTAACTTTTGAATAGATTCTTTTGCAGATTCTTTTGGCGGATCCAAAAATCCAATAAATCCAAGCAATATCATGTCATTTTCATCTGATATCTCAAATTTTTCTACACTTGCAATATCATTTTTTTGACATATTGCAACAACTCTTAGCCCTTCCTTATTCATCTGTTTACTAATTTTTAAAATATTTTCTTTTATTTCTTCTGTAATTCCCTCAACACGTCCTTTATAATCTACCATTGTACAGATACTTAAGATTTCTTCTACAGCACCTTTTGTAATTAATTGTTTTTTACTTCCATCTGTAACTACAACAGATAGTCTCCTTCTAGAAAAATCAAATGGAATTTCATCTATCTTTTTGTATTTTTGTGCAATATCATTCATTCCATTTTGATTTGCTCTATTTATAACAGCTTCATCAATATTTCCTTTTAATCCTGTCTGAAAATATGAATTTAAAAATGCATGTTTTAATATTCTTATATCTTCTTCACCTTTTATATCTAAATAGCGTTCAAGTACAATTTTATCTTCTGTTAATGTTCCAGTTTTGTCTGTGCAGAGCATATTCATTGCTCCTAAATTTTGTATAGAATCTAATTTTTTTACAATTGTTTTCTTTTTTGACATTCTAATTGCGCCTTTAGATAAACTTGATGACAAAATAACTGGTAAAAGAAGTGGCGTAATACATATTGCAATTGCAACTGCAAATGTAAATGCTATTACAATGTTATGTTTTTGTACATTTATAATAAATACTAGTGGTATCATAAATATCATAAATCTGATTAATAATTTACTTATATTTTCAATACCTTTTTGAAAAGCTGTTTTGTTTTTCGTGTCTGAAATTGTATATGCAATTTTACCTAAATAAGTTGAATCTCCTGTTTTTATAACTATTCCTTTTGCAGACCCTGAAATTACATTTGTTCCCATAAAACATATATTATTTAACTGCGTAATATTTTCTATTGTATCATTATTTATATCTTGTTTTTCCAGTTCTGGTGTTTTTTTAATACTATCAGACTCTCCTGTAAGAGAAGATTCCCTAACATACAGATCTTTTGCTTCTATTATTCTTAAATCTGCCGGTATCATACTACCTGCAGAAAGAACTATAGTATCTCCTACAACTATATCTTTTGTATGAATTTGCATTTCAACTCCATCTCTTATTACTGTAGAAGTTGTTGCCACAATTTCTTTTAGTTTTTCTGCCGCTTTATTTGATCTATATGATTCAAAAAAGTCTAAAAAAGTACTAACTGTAACTAAAATTGCAATAACGATTATATTAGCATAACTTGGGTTCTCTGCTAAATATACGTCTGTGTATATTAAAACAATAGCAATTATAATTAAAATACAATTAAATGGAGTTAAAAGACTTTCTAAAAAGTAATTATACCATCTTTTTGGCTTCGCTTTGCTTATTTCATTTGGTCCAAGTTTACTAATCTTCTCTTCGGCACTTGTGGTTGAAAGTCCTTTTTCATTAATGTTATACTTTTTTATAAATTCTTCTTTGGATATAATACTTTCACTTCCATACATTGTGTTTATATTAATATTTTCTTTTTTATTTTTCACTATAGTTCATCTCCACTTTTTTTATGTTCGTTAATTTTTTTACAATATTTATTATATCACACATGTAAAAAAGAATGCAAGAAATTGAAGTTTTTAAAATTTAATTTTTTTACTTACAGTTTGTTTGATATTCAAAGGAAATGCGCTTCTATTGTTTATGTGTCATATAAAAATTTAATTTATTGCATCTACCTATCCTACTTTTTCAAATTGCGATCTATATAAGTCAGCATAGAATCCGTTTTTATTCATAAGTTCGTCATGATTTCCTTGCTCAATAATGTTTCCATCCTTCATTACCAAAATTAAATCTGCATTTCTAATTGTTGAAAGTCTATGTGCAATAATAAATGAAGTTCTTCCTTCTGTTAATTTATCCATTGCCTTTTGTACCATTTCTTCTGTTCTTGTATCTACATTTGAGGTTGCTTCATCTAAAATTAAGAATGGTGTTTTTTGAAGCATCGCTCTAGCAATTGTAAGTAATTGCTTTTGTCCTGCCGATACACTATCATTATCTGTCAAAACATAATTATATGAATTAGGTAAAGTCTTTATAAAATGGTCTATTCCAACTGCTTTGCATACTTCGTGTACTTCTTCGTCAGTTATTCCTTCTTGATTATAAATGATGTTTTCTTTTATTGTTCCATTAAATAGCCATGTGTCCTGTAATACCATTGTAAATAATTTATGAATATTTTCTCTGGTTAATTGTTTCGTTGATATTCCATCTATTTTGATATCTCCAGAATTTATATCATAAAATTTCATAAGTAGATTTACCATCGTTGTTTTTCCAGCTCCTGTTGGCCCAACTATTGCCACTTTTTGTCCAGGCTTTGCTATTGCACTAAAGTTTTTAATTGTTGGTTTATCATTATTGTCATACTGGAACACTACATTCTCAAATTCAATTTTTCCTTTTACTTTATCTGATTCTAATTTTTTAGTTATATTTTCTTGACTTGGCATTTCTTTCTCGTCTATAAATTCAAATACTCTCTCCGATGCAGCTGCTGTCGATTGTAAAGCTGTCATTGCTTGTGCTATTTGTGAAAGTGGAGATGTAAATAGTCTTACATAAGTAATAAATGCTACAATAACTCCAAATGTAATCACATTATTCATTGTAAGTAAAGCTCCTGCAATACATACTGCAACATATCCAAAGTTACCTATAAAATTCATTAAAGGTGGCATAAGTCCTGATAAAAATTGACTCTTTCTATTTGCATTATAAACATTTTCGTTTAATTCATCAAATTTATCATCTGCTTGTTTTTTTCCATTATATACTTTTACAATATTTAGTCCTGAATAAATTTCTTCTATATGTCCATTTAGTTTTCCAAGTTCACGCTGCCTTGCAACAAAGTATTTTTGAGATCTACTCAAAATTAAGAACATAAAAATAAATCCTATAAAGCTTGATAAAATAGCAGTTAATGCCATAATCCAATTTGTATAGAACATCATAATAATTGTTCCTAAAAATAATGTTAAACTACTAACTAAATTTGCAAGTGACTGGTTCATACTTTGTGCTATTGTATCAATATCATTTGTTAATCTTGATAAAATGTCTCCAGTTGAATTATTGTCAAAATAACTTAATGGTAATTTGTTAATTTTATTAGATATTCTAGTTCTTAATTTTTTTGCAAATTTGTTAGCAACATCAGTCATTAAAATAGACTGTATAAATGTAAACAACGCACTTGTAACATATAAAGCAACTAAAAATAGTGCTATATTTTTTATCTTCTGCATATCCATAAAAGGTTTAATGACTTCCTTAACTGCTTCTGGCATTTGATCTATTTTTTTATATAGTTCTTCAGAATTAGTATTTTCATTCATGTCACTCATAATTTTTAAGACCTCAATTTGATCTTTTGATGTAATTATTTTACTGTCAATTTCAATATCTGGAAATATTATTTTTAAAATACCATCAGATATCTCTGTCAATAATCCAATGCTTTCTGACTTGTCTGGCATACTTTGCATTTTAGTCATTACATTTTGAAATTGTATTTTTTCTTCTTCCTTTATTTCATCTGACATCATAATCTGCATAATCGTTTCTTGTGTCAAATTAGGATTTAATTCATTTTGCAATTTTTCAAAATTATCTTTATTTACAATTAAACCTTTAGATATTTCATCTGTTAAATCTGATAATCTGTCAGGTGCGATAATTGAAAGAACCGAACCTAACGATGCAAGTAGTAATGCTATTATAATTAATACCTTAAAATTATTAAGTTCTCTAAATAATCTTTTCATTGCCTTTTTTAAGTTTTTAGGCTTTTCTATATTTCTTCCTCTACCCATTCTTGGAGGCATTTTAGTTTTCTCATTATTACTCATTTACCAATTCCTCCTTTGATAATTGTGATAAGGCGATTTGCTTATATACTTCGCAGTTTTCTAATAATTCTTTATGTGTACCTTGACCTACGCATTTACCATCTTCTAAAACTAATATTTTATCGCTATTTATAATTGTACCTATTCTTTGTGCAACAATTAATGTTGTAACATCTTTTGTATGTTTTTTTAATTCTTTTCTTAAAATGCTATCTGTTTTATAATCTAATGCTGAAAAACTATCGTCGAAAATATAAAATTCTGGATCTCTTGCAATTGCTCTTGCAATTGATAATCTTTGTTTTTGTCCTCCTGATACATTTGTTCCACCTTCAGTCATTAATGTTTCATAACCTTTTTCCATTTTTTCAACAAACTCTTTTGCCTGGGCAACTTCTATAGCTTTTTTTATTTGTTCCTTAGTTTTTGCCTTTTTTCCATTATCTCCATAAGCAACATTATTTTCTACAGTATCGCTAAATATTACTGCTTTTTGCGATATGTATCCAATTTTATTATGTAGATATTCTTGTGCATAATCTTTTACATTTATTCCATCTACCAAAACCTCTCCTTCAGTTACGTCATAAAATCTTGGTATTAAATTAATTAGTGTTGATTTTCCGAGAGCCTGTAGAGCCTATAAATGCAACTGCTTCTCCTTTGTTTACCTTAAACGATATGTCCTTTAATACATATTCATCCCCATCTGGATATTTAAAAGAAACATTTTTAAATTCTACTACACCTTTTAAGTTTGTTGTATCTTTATTTATTTTTCCATCTTTTATGGTTATATCTGTATCTAATACTTCATTAATACGATTTGCTGAAACTCCAGCTCTTGGTAACATCATGAATATCATTGCAAGCATTAAAAAAGACATAATAACCTGCATTGCATATGAGCTAAATACAACCATATTTCCAAAGATTTCTAACTTATCTACCATTAATGCATCTTTTATTAAAGTCGCTCCAATTAAATAAATTCCAAGTGTTAAAAAATACATAATTAAATACATAGTTGGCGATAAAATTGAAAACATTTTCTGATTAAATAGTTGCTGTCTTGTAAGTTTATCATTTATATCTTCAAATTTAGTTTGTTGATATTCTTCTGCATTAAATGCTCTTACAACTTTTATTCCTGTTAGGTTTTCACGAGTTACTCCATTAATTTTATCAATTAATTTTTGAACTATTTTAAATCTAGGCATTACAATTATTATTATGACTGCAATGACTCCTAATAGAATTGCAACACTTGCTCCAGTTAATGCACTCCACTGCGAACTTTTACCTAAAATTTTTGTTATAGCCCAAATTGCTGTAATTGGTGCTTTTATCATTAATTGCAGTCCCATCGCTATAAACATTTGTATTTGTGTAATATCATTCGTTGTTCTTGTAATTAAACTACTTGTAGAAAAATTTTTCACCTCATTCATTGCTAGATTTCCTACTTTATCAAACAAGTTCTTTCTAATTTGCTTTGAGAATATTGCTGATACATTTGAAATTATATATCCTACAACAATACTGTCAATTAAACTCGCCACGCTACATGCAATCATATATGCACCATTTCTAACAATATCAATCATTTGGCTTCCTTCTGTTTGTACTAGTACAGTAATTTCTGACATATAATCAGGTATTTTTAATTCTAACCATACTTGACCAAAAATCATTATAAAACAAAGAGCTATTATTGTCCATTGTTTCTTTCCTAGATACTTTAATAATTTTATCATGTTTATCTTCCTTCCTCTCCTTATCTAACTAACTATATATGCTTTTTTATGGGATCATGTTGTTCTTCCTGTTCATTTGCTAAATTTTGAATCATTTTATTAAGTATATTAGAAAATATTTCTAATTCTTCATGCGTAATATTTATTTGAGCCTTTTTTTCCAATTCTTGTAATCTTTTTTTATTTATTTCAAATTGTTTTTTAGCCTCATTACTTAATATTATCAATCTGCTTCTTGTATCACTTGGATTAATATTTCTTTCAATTAGTCCATTTTTTTCCATTCTATTAATTACATCTGATACCGTTGCCTTACTTAACTTTAATGCTTCTTCTATGTCTTTTTGATAAATCTCTTTTTTATCTATATTATTCAGCATATAATCAACAATTCTCATTTGAGTTGGTGTTGGTCTATATATTATTTTTCTGTTAAAATCTTTATCTTTAATAGGTTTTGCTAAATTTTTTAGTATATTTTTTTCTAATTCCTTAATATTATAAAAAACACTATACTCTTCCATAATAAACTCCTTTTAATAATTAAGTTAGTTAGCGAACGAAACAAATGTTACTACGTCTATGTTTAATTGTCAAGTACATATTAACATAATTAAATTATTAAAAGGCTTAAAGGTACTTTGATTACTGCATTATAGCTATTTATGAATTTTTTGTGAATTTTAATACAATGTATTCCATAAAATATAATTTTCATAAAATTTTCTCTTTACTTTTTATAATTTTTATTATATTATTCATTTTTTTATAATCTAGGAAAGTCATCGTTTTTTATTATGTAAATAATGCAAAAATATAGTGCCATCAACCTTTAGATTTAGATTATTTATAAAATAATTTAAATCTCTTAAGTTGATGACATAAAATGGTCACTTTTATTAAATTTTTATTTAGCTAAATATTATATATGAAGCCAAGAAGCCCTTTAGAAACTTCTTGAACTTCCTCCTCCTCCGGAAGAACCTCCTCCTCCAAAGAAGCCTCCTCCAGAGAATCCCCCTCCAGAATAAGGTCCTCCACGATGGTCACTACTATGTCTATAAAAATATAATCCATAATAACCTTCTCTGAAAGATATTACACCCAATAATGTATATAAACCTATAGCCAAAAGTTTTTGTAAAATAGAAAATTCAACCCTTATTACACTTGGATTTGTAACAAAAAGACTAGATACTATTAAAGTAAATATTGTATATATAATTCCAATAGTTTTTCTTTTTTCCCTTTTTACATCTGGAGACTTCAATATAGCTCCTATTATTGATCCAATGAAAAATGATATTATCGACATCAATGAAGCTAAAATCATTAATATTGGATTACCTTGAATTGAATTTTCATTGTATTGTGCTGCTGTTGCATTTTCTGCCCCGACATCAACATTATATTCATCTGCAACTATTTGTAAAATAGCATTAAAACCGTTTTTTATACCATCATCCCATTTGCTTTGTTTTAAATATGGTATAATGTACTCATCTTGTATTCTTCCTGTTTTTCCATCTGGTAATATGCCCTCTAATCCGTAACCTACTTCTACCCTAATTTTTCTTTCCTCTAAAGCCAGTAGTATAAGCACTCCATTATTTTTTGTTTTGTCACCTATACCAAAACTTCTAAATAATTGAGTTGTATAATCTTCTAATGATTCACTATCTAAGCTAGGAATAGTTACTACAACTATTTGAGCTCCTGTTTGACTATTTAATTTTTTATTTGCATTTATTATATAACTTTTTGTTTCTGAATTTAAAAGATTTGCATAATCATTAACATAAAAATCTGATGTCGGCTTTACAATGGCAAATGCTTTTACACAAAAAATGTTTATTAATATAAAAAATGTTATTAATATTTTAACTAAAATATTCTTTTTATTCGAAATTAACACTAGGTACCTCCGAACTCTTTTCATCTGCTTCGAAATATGATTCCTGTTCAAATCCGAACATTCCTGATAGAATACTGTTAGGGAACTTTTTAATAGATGTATTAAAGGTTTTTACAGAATTGTTATAGTCTTTTCTTGCAACTGCAATACGGTTTTCTGTCCCTGCTAATTCATCAGATAATTGTCTAAAGTTTTCTGATGATTTTAAATCTGGATAATTTTCTACAACTACCATCAATGCATCTAATGAATTTGATAGTTCATTATTTGCTTTTGATTTTTCTTCAATACTATCTGCATTTACTAACTTTGTTCTTGCCTGTGTTACTTTTTCTATGATTTCATTTTCATGGCTTGTGTATCCCTTAACTGTATTAATTAGATTTGGTATTAAATCTGCTCTTCTTTGTAACATTACATCTAAATCTGATAGTGAGCTGTCTACTGCCTCTTTTTTTGATACCATTCCATTATATGTGCCAATCATCATCATGGCAATAATTATTATAAATATAACAACACAAATTATAACTATATATGATTTTTTCATAATATTTTTCTCCTTTTTTATTTATTTGGTTATTGAAATAAAATCAACTTGTCTAAATATTTCGAATAACTATAATAATATTTAAATACAAAAGTATTTATTTAATATATTTACTTAAGTTCTTATATTTTATGTATAAAACTATTCCTATAATTGACATTATTATTGCTAATGCAATTACTATAGCTGTTACTCCTGTATAAGGTAATATACCTCCTGCTACTGTTTTATCATCGTTATCTGATTTACCTGTACTAATATTTGATTGTAAACCTTCTTTTTTTACATTATCTACATAAGTTTCAACGTCTTTATCTGTCTCTAATTTCATTGATTTTGAAACTGCTATGCTTGTGTCTGCACCTTTTATTGCAACTTCTTTTATATATAAATACAATACCTCTTCACTAGCTATTTCATTATAGTTAGACATTTTTCTTGAATCTATTGTAAATTGTATTTTATCACTATCTTTTTGTTCTTCGGTAATTTCAGTCCAACTATTTATATTTTGCTCATCAGGATTTGGAGATAGATAATAATAATATTCAAGTGAATCATTGCTCATATTTCTTGAAATGTTATCTATTTCTACATTTATTAATGCGTAATTATTTTGTGAATTATTTGTAAAGTAATATGCTTGAACATTTTTTATATTGCATTGTATATTATCTAAATTTGAATTTACTGCTTTTATTTCATTTACTTCTTTAACAATTTCTACTTGAAATTGTGTTGTTTTATTTTGATAAGTAACTGTAATTGTAACTATACCTACATTTTTATTACTAAATCCACTTACGGTTACTCCCTCAGAAGTCATTGAAATATTTTCTGTTGTACCGTCATTATACGTAATTTTCAAGGTTCCATTTTTTAAATCTAATTCTTCTTTACCTTGAGTATATTTTAATTTAGATGGTTTCTTGTCCACTGAAATTTGAGTAATAGTTTTTTCTTCAACAGTTATGGATTGAGTAGTTGTTTTTTCTTTAAATTTTATCGTTACTGAGGTCTGACCTTTACTTAAATTTGTTCCATTCTCTATAGTATAATCCTTTATCTCTTGAGTGTCACCATCTTGATATGTTCCAGTAACTATCATACCTGTTTTATCGAAATTTTGACCCACTACATATTTTACTTTATCTGGAGCCTTTGTTACTTTAATTTCCATTAATGGGTTAGGTTTTACTGTTATAGCTTGTTTTACTGTTTTACCTCCATAAGAAATTGTTACTTCTGTTTGGTCACTACTTAAATTATTTCCATCCTTTATTGTATAATCTGTTATTGTTTTAGTAGTTCCATTTTCAAATGTGGCTTCAACTATCATACCTGTACTATCAAAATTTTGTCCCTCTTTATAATCCTTTTTAGTAGGCTCATGTGTAATTCTTAAGTTTGTTACACTATTTTTTTGTACTGTTATAGGTTGCTCAACACTTTTATCTTGATATTTAATTGTTACACTTTTTTGTCCTGCTGTTAAATTAGTTCCGTTTACAATACTATAATCTGTGCTATTAAGTATAGCTGATGGTTTTTTCTTACTGTTATAATATGCCTTAACCTCCATTCCTTCTTTTTGGAAGTTATCTCCTTCAAAATACTCTTTTTTAGTAGGTTGTTTTGTAATTTCTATTTTTTGTAATGACTCATCAAATACTTGTGAGACCGTAAATGCCTTTATTGTGCTATCTCCATTAGATAGATTTAGTCCTGATAAAGAAGATAATTTGCCTAAATCTTGCCATTGGGGTTTACTTAAATCATTACTTGGTGCTACAAAACATTTTCCTGTTTCTACTTTCGCATATTTTAATTGTTCTATTTCGTCAATTGGTTCTTCTAAAATTACATTTACTAAATTTGAGTTTGTCCCTTCTATTTCTATAACTACTGTGAATTTATTTCCTGTTATCTCCACTGGTTTTTCAAACTCTAAAGTATGGTAGCCTGCATTAAATGTTTCTGATTCTCCTGATTTCAATTTAACTGATTGTAAATCATTTTGTGTTTTTTCCTCTCCATTTGGATTTACATATACTTTACAAGTATATGTTTCTGGCGCATATAGAGAAACTTGTGTAAGATACTCTTTACCACTCGAATTCTTTCTATCAAAAACATTACACAACATTATATTTTTTGACCTCAATCCAATTTGATAAACAGGAAAATACTCATCATATTGGTAAATATTTTCATAATCAACATCATCTGTGGCTTTTACGATTCCGTTAATTGTTTTAGATATATTACAATCTTCATAAGATACATACATAATACCATTGTCTCCAATTTTCTTATATGCAATGTCTCCTTCAATAGTAAAACCTAATGTTTTTATCATATCGTCTGTTATTTGTGATACATCAGTATATTCGTCATAGCCTTGATTTTGTAATGCTTCTAATATCATTTCCTTAAATTCTTGTAATTTATATTCTTCTCTTTCTCCCCAGGAATTTCTTATAATCCAAGCCCCGGGTGATTTTGGTTTAGAGTCTTTATGAAAATTATCTATAGGATAATTATCATCCCACCCTATTATCGAAATAGCATGGTCTGGTTTATGTGTAAGTGAGTTACTGCAGTATATTGCTCCTGTGTCATTATTATAACAAGGATATATTGATGATGATGAAGAATCACCATGTATAGAAGCAAATACAGAGCCATAGTTTTGAATATGTTGCTTAATTTGATTCATTATTTCATTTTTTTTACCGGCATCTGCCTTCATATAATCTTCAAATTCGATAGTGTCATATACTTGACTTGTAACTGTCTTATTTTGTATTTGACTCAGCTCTATTTGATCTTCGTTATTCTCAAATTTCATATCACTTTCATTTATTGCACCTGTTCCATTTGTCAAATATGATTGTGCATAATACCAGTTTCCACCATCTCCAACATTTCTATTATACCCTTTGGTATTTACGGCATTGTTTTTAAAAATTCTACTTGTAGCATATTCCATGTGTCTTTCAGAAAAGTCATATATTTTTGATGTATTAGTATTATTTTTCCAATTAGATAAAGCAATATTGGTCTCTAAAGAAGACAATGCTGCAAAAGCCCAACATGAATTTGTTTGTTGCTGATTCCTTATAGATAGATTATCAGGAATTACTGTTTTTAAGTTGAATTTTGTATCTATACTAGCTGCTGTCATTTTTGCTTTATAAAGTGGATTTTTGGAAATATTACTGTTGTTTATTACATCAAACGGCCTTGGTTGCATAACTTTTTTCTTTTCTTCGTCTGATAGTTCTAGCCACTTTTTAAATTCTTCCGAATATTCCTTTCTTTGAATTAAATTTTGATTGTTGCTTGCAAACACTTGTCGTGTTATTAGCAATACTAGAATAAAAACTAATGAGATAATTATAATAAGTGATTTCTTTAGTTTCTTCATCTTTTCCTCCCCTTTAAACATATATATTTTATAATACATATGTCATTTTTTGTATTTTTCACATATAAAAATGTATTCTTACAATATTATTATATACTTTCCACAAAAATTGTCAACATTTTTATTTTAATTTCTTATTTTTTTCATCAACATATTTTAAATATATTCTATAATATCTTCTACAATCTATTTTACCTTTTAAATAACTACTTAATTTTTCTCCATTTATTATATTTTCCTTTTGTTTTTTAGTTAGTTGTTTAATATAATATTCTAGTTTACAAGCTAATGATTTATCTTTAGTTCTCCAAACTGCTTCTAATTTTTCAGCTCGGTGTGATTTTGTATATTTTGCTCCTTTATTAGTTAAATGTTCTGATAATCTTTTATCTACATTATTCGTCATTCCTGTATATATTGAATTATCTAAGCACCTTATCATATATGTATAATACAAAATACAATTACCTCCTATTATTAATTTTTGATACTATTATTAGAATCTATTATTTAATTTATTTGGATTTAACATCTCATTTTTCCCTTTATTTTTTATTTATAATTATAACAGGTACTTCCATTTCTTCTTTAGATAATCCACAGTGTGTAGATTTTTTTGTTGGTTTCCCATCTGCTAAATATGCTTCTATTTTTATTATACTATTAGATATTGATAAGGCTATATAATTTCCTAAAAACTCATCTATTTTTGGATGTTTTTTTCCAAATCCCAAAAAATTCTTATTTAAGAATTCTTCTGTTGTCATAAGCCAAAATTCATCTTTGAAAATTTTATTAAATCTTTCTTCAAATTCTTTCTTCATGTTTTCTTTTACCCAAAATCCAACAACTCTAGATTCTAAAGATATCGGCATATATAAGCATTCTTCAATTTCAGGGTAGTCATGTAAACTATAATCTTTTTCTATATCTTTATGACCATGGTCTGCAGAAATTATTACTATTGTATCGTTTGGCAAGTTCTCACACATTTTTTCTATTTTATTTTGGGTATCTTTTATAAAATTATTTACTTCTTCTGATTTTGTTCCATATTTATGTAAAAGTCCATCTGGATTATCTGAATATGCCATTATAAATTTTTCTTCTGGTATATTACATAACATTTCAATATCTTCAAATAATTCATCTATACTATCTGCTCTTACGCTTCTCTTTGATTTTTTTTCTGCATATGATGGCATTATTTCATATGCTTTTACATTTGGGGACTTCTCCTCTATTTTTTCAAAAACAGGAGTATATTTTAATATGGTATCGAATACATTTATTTTAGCTTTTGAAATATCTTCATGTAAATAAGATTCTTTATGTTTCAACATATCTATTGCCCTTCCATATTCTTTAAAATATTGTGACCATGCAATCCATCCTGTTTCATATGGTGGCTTTCCTGAATAATAAGTCGTTAATGCTGCTGTGGTTGTAGAAGGGTACACAGAAGTAACACAATCCTTTTCATTTTGTACTAAAAATCCTTCTGGAGTTACATTTTTTAATATATGCTCTCCCATTCCATCCAAAATTAGAAGTACAACATTTCTATATTTTTTTTCTAAATTTTTATCTAAACATTGTAAAGATTTATGCTCTGTTTTTACATTATAATATTTTAATATTGAAGTAATAATGTTTAATATGCAATGTTCATAATTAGGCAATACAATTTCATTTCCCATATTTACTAAACCTCCATTTTTTTATGTTTGTCTATTTTACTTATATAAAATTTTTCTATATAATTTTTCCTTTTTACTATACCATATTTTTAATTAATGTTCTTCATCTTCTTTTACAATATCATTTTCTTATATTGATTTTAATTATTATATCACGAAGTTTTCCTTTTTTCAATAATGTTCTACTT
>CANQFW010000024.1 GCA_947599995.1 uncultured Clostridia bacterium | reverse complement strand
GAGAGGCAGAAAGCAAAAAATTACCAATAGATGAAGAATATACAATAGTCGAAACAAAAACTAAAGAAAATTATGTATTTACAGAGGAAAAGCAAACTGTAACCTTACAGGAAAACCAGATAACAAATATAAAATTTGAAAATGAAAAGAAAAAAGGAAAAATAAAAATTATAAAAACTAGCAAAGATGATAATGTAGTTACAGACCAAAAAGCAGGGACTCCATTAGAGGGAGTTGAATTTGAAATATTTGATGAAAAAAATAATTTTATTCAAACAATAAAAACAGATAGCAAAGGTATAGCTATTTCAGAAGAATTACAACTTGGAAAATATAAAGTAAAGGAAAAAAAGACAGGAGAATGGTATGTGTTAGATCAAACATATCATGAATTAGATATAAATGAAAATGAAGAAATAGTAACACTAGAAATAAAAAATGATTCTGTAAGACCGGAAGTAAAATTAGAAAAGAAGGGACCTGAAAAAGCACAGCCAGATGAAGAAATAAAATATGAATTTACGATTGAAAATAAATCAAATACGGAATTAGATAATTTCTGTTTTGTAGATAAACTTCCAACTGAATATATAAAAGCAAAAAAAATAGAAACTGGAACTTATACAAATGCTTCAAAATATGACCTATATTATAAAACAAATATGACAAATGAATATGTACTACTAATGGAAGACTTATCTAGCACAGAAAATAATGAAATTGATTTTTCAAAAGAGTTTGCAGATAATGAATTTGTTACAGAAATTAAGTTCGATTTTAAAACTGTAGATGTAGGCTTTAAAACAGAAACTAGTCCTTTAATTTATGCGAAAGTAAATTCAAACATAAAAAGTGAGGACACATTTATAAATGAATCATTTGTTGAAGGTAATTATCATGGCTTTAAAGCATCATGTGAGTCAAAGTGGAAAACTATGTGCTATAAAATATTGCCACTTACAGGAATATAATAATAAATTTTTTTATTAGTTTTTTGAATGCAGCAATATATAGAAGAAATATTTACAAGTCCACATTAAAAAATGTAGTTTTGGCATATAAAATATAATAAATAATAAGAGAAGGTATCATTTATTCAAGAAGTTTATGTAAATCATAAACTTCTTATGATATTAAAACACATAAATATAAAAATTGAAAATTTATGCAAAACTATGGTAATATTGAAAAAATTATGATATTATTGTTAAAGTAAGTAAAATTGACAAAAAGAATATTTTTATTGGAATGATTGACACAAATAAAAATCAATATATTTAAACAGAGAGGAAATAAAAGTGGTATCACAAGATATAATAGCAAAAAAAGAAACAAAATACGTTGGACTAACAGATAAACAAGTAGAAGAAAGAAAAAAAGCAAAATTAGTTAATAGGGAAGTAAAGCCGCCATCAAAGTCATCTTTAGAGATAATAGGAACTAATATATTCACATATTTTAATTTGATATTCCTATTTATATCACTTATTTTAATTATGGTAAAGTCATATAGAGATTTGACATTTTTGCCAATAATAATATCTAACATTGTAATTGGTATAATTCAAGAATTACGTTCAAAGAGAATTCTGGATAAACTTAAAATGCTGAATGCACCATTTGCAATAGTTATCAGAAACGGAGAAAAAAAGAAGATTCCTGCTAAGGAACTAGTAAAAGATGATATAGTAATTTTTGAAGCAGGAAATCAAATTTGTGCAGATGCTATAATATTAGAAGGAGAAGTAAGTGTAAATGAATCATTATTAACAGGAGAGTCTGATGAAATAATAAAGAAAAAAGGATGTAAGCTTATGTCTGGAAGTTTTGTTATATCAGGAAACTGTTTCGCAAAACTTACAAATGTAGGAGAAGAATCATATATTTCAAAATTAACATTACAAGCAAAAAAAATGAAAAATGAAGAACAATCCGAAATGATTCGTTCTTTAAATCGTATAGTTAAATTTGCAGGAATAATTATTATTCCAATAGGAGCAGCATTATTTCTTGAACAATATAAAATAGAAGGAGCACCAATGAAGACTTGTGTTCAATCAATGGTTGCGGCGATTATTGGTATGATCCCTGAAGGTTTATTTTTACTTGCAAGTGTAACTTTGGCTATAAGTGCCATGAAACTTGCAAAAAATAAAGTTTTAATTCATGATATGAAATGCATTGAAACTTTAGCGAGAGTGGATGTACTTTGCGTAGACAAGACCGGAACAATTACAGATGGAAATATGAATATTTCAGAAATAGTACCATTTGAAGAATGTGAAAAATCAAAAGAGAATCTAGAAATATTACTAGGTGATTTTGCATCTGCACAAGAGGCAGATAATATAACAATGGAAACGGTAAAGAGGTATTTTACTAAAAATACAAATAGAAAAGCAATGTCAGTAGTAGGATTTTCATCTAAATTTAAATATAGTGGAGTGGAATTTAAAGATGGAGCATTCATTTTAGGTGCACCAGAATTTATACTTAAACAAGAGTATGACAAATATAAAGCAAGAATCGAAGAATATAGCAAAAAAGGAGAGAGAGTATTAGTATTTTGCAAATATAATGGAAACTTGAATGGAAAAGAATTAACAAGCAGTGTTATTCCATATTGTTTAATTATAATTAATAATTCAATTAGAGAAAGTGCAGCTGAAACTTTTAAATTTTTTACAAATCAAGGTGTAAATGTAAAAGTTATTTCAGGTGATAACCCGATCACTGTTTCGCAAGTGGCCAAGCAAGCAGGAATAGAAAATTCTGAAAATTATATTGATGCTTCATTGCTTAAAAATGATGAACAAATAGTAAATGCAGTAAATGAATATACAGTATTTGGACGTGTTACTCCTGAGCAAAAGAGAAAAATAATAAGGGCCCTAAAAGAATCAGGAAAAACTGTTGCTATGACTGGAGATGGAGTGAATGATGTATTAGCCTTAAAAGATGCGGACTGTTCTGTTAGTATGGCATCAGGAAGTCAAGCAGCTATTCAAGCATCACAACTTGTTTTATTAGAATCTGACTTTTCAAAAATGCCAGGAGTGGTGGAAGAAGGTAGAAGAGTTGTTAATAATTTAGAATGCTCGGGAAGCTTGTTTTTAGTAAAAAACATTTTTTCATTGTTTATTTCTATTTTAGCAATTTGTTTTAGTGTAACATATCCATTAAAACCATCACAAGTTTCTTTAATAAGTATGTTTACAATTGGATTACCAGCATTTTTACTATCTCAAGCACCAAGCAAAGATTTAATTAGAGGTAAATTTATAAAAAATATAATCCTAAAATCGCTTCCTGGAGGATTAACAGATACGTTACTAGTTGTAATGATGGTTATTTTGGGAAACGTCTTTAATGTAACTGACGCAGATATATCAACGGCATCTACATTTTTACTTATAATTGTTGGTTTAATGATATTACATGAAACAAGTAAACCTATGACAAAATATAAATGGTTTATTTGGTTATTATGTGCTTTAGCACTAATTTTTAGTATAACATTCTTTAAAGATTTCTTTGGAATAACAAAGCTATCTGTTAGTGGATTTATTGTTTGCATGAGTGTTGCGATTTTTGCAGGAGCATTTTTGAAGGGAATTACAAAATTAACCAGGAAAAATTGCACTTGAAGGAATAAGACTAAATTTGGAAAAACTTTATAATTGACTAACATATAGAATTTTAAAAAGTATTCTTTATTTGCTAAGTAAAATGGACTTAAGGAAGATTCCTTAGGTCCATTTTACAAGTAGGAATTCTAATCTGTTCACCTGCATAAATTAGGTTTGGATTTAAGATATTATTAACTTTTACAATATCTGAAATCGATGATTGATATTTAGAAGCAAGTGAGCTTAATGTATCACCATATTTTATAGTATACAATATTTTACCACAAGAATTTTCACCAGAAGAACTTCCGGAATTTGTGTTGATTTTTATTTTTTGATTTGGATAAATTAAGTTAGGATTTTTTATTCCATTTAAACGTACTAAGCTGTTTACTGTAGTTCCATATTTTTTAGCAATTCCACTCAAAGTATTACCTTTTTTTACAGTATAATAAAAAGTATCTTGTGGAGTGGTTTCGATTGAGTCATTTGGAGTAGGCAAAATTTCTGCATTTGATAAAAATACTCCATCTGTAAACTGATTTTTATCAACATACCCGGAGATGCCGTCTTACTGTTCCGGTGCTTGTATACTGCCAGCCGTACCCAGGTTTGCCATTTATCATTACCTGATGGACTACTTACATTATAATTAGCCACCCATAGAGGATATTGTGTAAGTTCATTACTAAATATATTACTAGCTGAATATGCATTACTATATATTAATACCTCGGATCCTGTTTCTTTTTCCAACGTTTCTAAAAATACTTTAGATATACTATTTATTTGATTAATTGTTAGATTACCAAAATTTTCAAAGTCCATAGCTAATTTACAATCAGGACTTTTACCTGCTATTACTCTTGAAAAAAATATAGCTTGTAGTTTAGCTTCTTCAGTTGATCGAGCTGTTACATAATGATAAAAACCAACCTTTAATCCATTGGCTTTAGCCATTGTATAATTTTGCTCAAAATAAGGGTCTATATAATTTTTCCCTTCACTTGATTTTATATACACTACTTGGATTCCAGAATTTTTTACAAGTGTAAAATCAATATTTCCTTGCCAACGACTTACATCGATTCCTTGATAAATATTACTACTTGAAGGGGCAAAAGCAAGACTGTAGATAGACATAGAAATTAAGAAAAATAATGTAACAAAAGATATAAAAAAAATTCTACATATCTTATGCATAAATAAACCTCCTTTATAAATAATATGACAAATTGTCGAAATATGACCATAATTAAATAAGAAAATATAATAATTTTATAGAAAAATATAAAATACAGAACATACTAGGAGGTTAAAATAAATATTTTGCTCCCTGCAATATGCAGAGAGCAAAAACATTATAAAATAATACAAATTAATCCGCCACTACCTTCATTGACAATCCTTTCCAATGTTTCTTGAAGTTTCATCTGAGCCTCTTCTGGCATTTTACAAAGTTTAGTCTGTAATCCTTCATTCACAAGTTCATGAAGATTCTTTCCAAAAATATTCGAACTCCAGATTTTTTTAGGATCATTTTCAAATTCAGACATTAAATAATTAACCAATTCCTCAGACTGTTTTTCAGAACCAACAATAGGAGAAACTTCAGTTTCAATGTTTGCTTTAATAATATGCAAACTTGGAGCAGTAGCCTTTAGTTTAACTCCAAATCGATTTCCTTGTTTAACCATTTCAGGTTCATCTAAAATTAGCTCATCAATAGTAGGAGTAACAATTCCATAACCCTTACGTTCAGCCTCATCTAAAGCAACGGCAATTTTATTATACTTTGACTTAATTGAAGAAAGTTCAGTAATAATAGAAAACAGGTCACTTTCATTTTCAATTTCAACACCAGTCATTTCAGTCAAAATTTTATAAAATAAATCATCCTTTAAAGAAATAGAAACATTAACACATCCAGTTCCAAGTTCAATATTATCTAATTTAGTATTAGTAATTACATCTGAATCAGTAATTCTATTAGTACATCCCGAAACACTTTTTAAAAGAGAAACATCGTTGAAAGCATTTGAAATTTCTGTAAAAATTTGCTGCTTAAGAGGATGAGACAAATCTAAAGCATTAATCCACTTAGGTAATTTAAAATTAACCTGACTAACTGGAAATTCATATAATATTTTAGAAAAAATATTAGTAATATCGTCAATATCAAGTTCAGCGCAATTAACAGGAACAACTGTAGCAGAATACTTTTCACTCAAACTAGAGCAAAGTTTTATACAGGTTTCATTTTGAGGGTCATTTGAATTAAGCAAAATGATAAAAGGCTTATTAAGGGCTTTAAGCTCAGAAACAACACGTTCTTCTGCTTTAACATAATCTTCCCTGGGAATATCAGTTATACTTCCATCAGTGGTAATGAGTACCCCAATAGTAGAATGCTCCTGAATAACTTTTTGAGTTCCAATTTCAGCAGCTTTTTCAAACGGAATTTCTTCAGCAGACCAAGGTGTTTTAACCATTCGGGGTTTGCCATCCTCTAAATATCCAATACTATTAGGAACTAGGTACCCAACACAATCAACAAGTCTGGTTTTAAGCTTCAAATTATTATCAATGTTAATTTCAATTGCTTCATTAGGAACAAACTTAGGCTCAGTAGTCATAATAGTCTTACCTCCAGCACTCTGAGGAAGCTCATCTTTAGCACGTTCCTTCTTATAATCATTATCAATATTAGGAATGACAAGCAAATCCATAAATTTCTTAATAAAAGTAGACTTTCCTGTTCTAACCGGCCCCACAACCCCAACATAAATATCACCATCAGTTCTTCTAGCAATATCTTCATACAATCCAAGATTTTCCATTCCATACCTCCACAAAATTTATATTCATATATTAATCATTAACAGTTTTATAGCATCCAACTAGTAATTAAACCATTAGTTACGAAAACCTCTGCAAAAACCATTAACCTGCTAAAATCATATGATAAAATTTTTATAAATATACCTTGACAAAAAAAATAAATTAGGGGATAATACAATATAAATAAAATACTAAGGAGGAACAAAATAATGTACATTTTTAATAAAATAACAGTAAATCCACAACTGCCAAAAAATATAAGTAAATTACAAGAGATATCAAATAATCTATGGTGGAGCTGGAATACAGAATACCTAAGATTATTAAAGAAAATAGATCTAGACCTTTGGGAAACAGTGAACAAAAATCCAATAAAATTTCTAAAGAGAGTATCACAAGAAAGACTAGAAAAAGCAGCAAATGATCCGAACTTCGTAAAAGAATATGAAAAAGTATTAAAAAACTTTGAAGACTATATGTCAAGTAAAGACACATGGTACAATAAAAAATACCCAGATAATAAACAAGACCTAATAGCATACTTTTCAGCAGAATATGGACTAGATCAAACAATACCAATATACTCTGGAGGATTAGGAATATTATCAGGAGATCATTTAAAATCAGCAAGTGATTTAGGAATTCCACTAGTAGGAGTAGGTTTATTATATAAAAATGGATATTTTAGACAGAGAATAGAAGCATATGGAATTCAAAAATCTGAATATAGCAATATAGATTTAGAAAATATGCCAATATTCCCAGTAAAAGATGTGGATGGACAACCACTATACACATATGTAAGATATTTAGGAAGAAAAATATACTTAAAAGTATGGCAAATAAATGTAGGAAGAGTAAAACTATATCTTTTAGACTCAGATATAGACAAAAACATAGATGAAGACAGAGAAACAACATTAAAACTATATGGGGGAAATCAAGAAACAAGAATAAGACAAGAGATAATATTAGGAATGGCGGGAGCAAACTTGTTAAAAATAATGGGTCTAAAGCCAACAATATATCATATGAACGAGGGACATTCGGCATTTTTAATATTAGAAGTAATAAAGAACATAATGGAGGAGAAAAAAGTATCGTTTGAGGTTGCAAAGGAGATAACAACATCAAAAACGGTATTTACTACACATACACCAGTTCCAGCAGGAAATGATATATTCCCATTAGACTTAATGAGAAAATATTTTGAAGACTTTTGGCCTCGTTTAGGACTAGATGCAGAGGAATTTTTAAAATTAGGTATGAAACCATCTATACAATTGCAAAATGGATTTAATATGGGAATATTTGCACTTAAAATAGCAGGAAAGAAAAATGGAGTAAGTAAACTTCACGGTACAGTTTCAAGAGAGCTATTTGGAGAAGTTTGGCCTAATATAGCAGCAAACGAATCACCAATAACATATGTAACAAACGGAATACATACATGCACATGGCTTTCACCAAATCTCAAGGCATTATATAACAAATATTTAGCAACACCAGGAGCACCATATTGGCAAGACAGAATATATTTAGATGAAACATGGAAAAGAATTCAAAACATACCAAATGAAGAATTATGGGATGCACACATTAAAAGAAAACAAAAATTAATTGAGGTGGTAAAACAAAACGTAACAGAAAGATTGAGAAAAGCCGGAGTTAGCTATGAAGAAATAAGAAAAATAACATCTGAAATTTCGACAAATGACTTAATTATAGGATTTGCAAGAAGGTTTGCAACATATAAAAGAGCAACATTAATATTTAGTGACTTAGAAAGAATAACAGAGATATTAAATAATTCTGAAAGACCAGTAAGAATATTATTTGCAGGAAAAGCACATCCTGTAGATAAAGAAGGACAAGATTTAATAAAATATATTCATGAATTATCTATGAAACCACAATTCAAAGGAAAAATATTCCTGCTAGAAAATTATAACATGGCAATGTCAAAATATTTAGTAAGTGGTGTAGATGTATGGTTAAATACTCCAAGAAGACCAATGGAGGCTTCAGGAACAAGTGGACAAAAAGCATCCGTAAATGGAGTAATAAATTTTAGTGTATCAGATGGTTGGTGGGCAGAAGGATATGACCAAACCAACGGGTGGGTAATTGGAACAAATGATCAATATGCCACATATCAAGAACAAGATAGAGCAGATAGCATGAGTATATATAATATACTTGAAAATAAAATAATACCAACATTTTATGATAGACCATCAAATGATAGCTACTCAGAAAAATGGATGGAAATTATGAAAAAATCAATTATTACAACAGGTGGAAGATATAGTACTGCAAGAATGCTAGTTGATTACACAGAAAAACTATACATGCCACTTATAAAAAATACAAGAAAATATTTTACAGATTTGGAAAATGTAATGCAATATGCAAATTGGAAGAAAGAAATAACTGAAAATTGGCAAAATATATTAATAGAACAAATAGATAACCCAGAAAATGTAAATATTGATGCAGGTCAAAATATAGAAGTAAATTGCATGGTAACATTGCCAAATATAAATGAAAATAATGTTAGAGTTGAAGTATATTGTGGTAAAATCTCTGATGATGGAATAGTTGAGAATATAAAGATTGTTCCAATGAAATTAGTAAAAGAAGAAGAACAATATAAAAGATTTCATTATACTGCAAAAATTTGTTTATCCACAGGTGGAAATTATGGCTACACATTCAGAGTTATGCCAATTCATGAAATGCTTTTAGATAGTGAAAATCTAGATTTAGTAAAATGGATTGAAAAATAATTATGAATTTTTAACATAAATCTCAAATTATTGTATATAATAAAAGTAAATTACAATAAATAAGTGGGAGGAATGTAAAATGAAGGCGATAGATACCATTGCTCTTATATTGGTAATTATAGGAGCTATAAATTGGGGACTAATAGGTTTATTTAAATTTAATTTAGTCGACACAATTTTCGGAACAATGTCTGCATTAAGTAGAATAATATATACTTTAGTGGGCATATCAGGACTTTGGTCAATTAAACTTATATTTGATAGAAAATAAGTTTAAAGCAAATTTCAAAATTTGCTTTTTAAATAATAATTTAATGTCAATAATTGCCCTTTAATTATTTTATTAAAGGGTGATTATTTTATATTGTAATTTTTATATTTTTTAATAGCAAGTAAGCCTTGCTATTTTTTTATTTATAGTGTAAAATATAGCAAGATAAAAGAAGCAATAGTATTTATTTTGTGCTATAAAACGAAAGGAATTAATTTATAAATGAAAAAAGAAAGAAAAGTACTATTTATTTCAAGCACAGGAGGTCACTTAAACGAACTTCTACATCTAAGTCCACTATTTAAGAAATATGATTATTACATAATTACCGAAAAAGATAAAACAAATGAGAATTTAAAAGATATATATAAAGAAAAAATATCATATTTACCATATGGAACGAGAAGTAAATTATTTAGATATATATTTATTTATTTATTTTTAATATTAAAAACAATATATTTATATTTTAAAATAAGACCAAAAGCAATAGTAACAACAGGAACCCACACAGCAGGACCGATGTGCTATTTAGGAAAAATATTTGGAAGTAAAATAATATATATAGAAACATTTGCAAATATAAATACTAAAACAGCGACGGGAAGGTTAATTTACCCTATAGCAGATTTATTTATAGTTCAATGGGAAGAAATGTTAAAAATATATCCTAAAGCTATTTATGGAGGTTCTATTTTTTAAGACTATTATTAAAATAATAGTCAAAATATTATAAAATATGTATATAAAACTTAAAGGTAAGGGAGAGACCATGATACTTGTTTTACTTGGAACACAAAATAATGAATTTGTAAGGCTTCTTAAGGAAGTTGAAAAAAGCATAGAAAATAAAACGATAACAGAAGAAGTAATAGTTCAATCAGGTTTTACAAAATATGAATCTGAAAAAATGAAAATATTTGATATGATACCTAAAGATGAATTAATAAATTTGGTAAAAAAATCAAGTTTGATTATAACTCATGGAGGAGTTGGATCAATACAAATGGCTTTGCAAGAGAACAAAAAAGTAATTGCTGTTCCAAGAAAAGCAAAATACCATGAACATGTGAATGATCATCAATGTCAAATTGTAAAAAACTTCGATGAAAAAGGGTATCTAATTGGTGTAGAAGATGTACAAAATTTAAATGAATCACTAAAAAAAGTAAAAGACTTTATTCCAGTAAAATACAAAAAAGGCGAGAACGATATTATAACTATAGTAGATAATTTTCTAGAGAATCTTTTTAAATAAAAAATTATAATAAATTTTTTGCTTTAGTTGATAGAAAATAATATGATAGACATATTTGGGTATATGGACTAAAATACTCATAAATGAAAAAGGAGGAGAAATGCTAGCATACATAAAAGGAGAAATAGCTTCAAAAAATTTAGGATATATAGTAATGGATGTGGGAGGATTAGGCTACAAGATATTTATGTCAGATAAATCAATAGAGAATGTAGGTAAAATAGGTGAAAAAGTTACAGTGCACACATACTATAGAGTGATGGAAGATGATATAAGTATATTTGGTTTTAAAACAAAAGAAGAATTAAGAATGTTTGAACTTTTAATATCTGTAAGTGGGGTTGGTGCAAAAAGTGCAATTACAATGTTAAGTTCTATAGAACCATCAGATTTTGCAATCGCAATTGTTTCAGATGATGTAAATACATTAAAAAAGATTCCAGGAGTAGGATTAAAAACAGCGCAAAGAATTATATTAGAGTTAAAAGACAAGATAAAGAAAGAACAAACGATATCAGAGCTTACAGATATAGCAAATACAAAAGATATTGAAAGAAATATTAAAAACAAAAATGCAAATTTAGAAGAAATGAAAACAGCACTTCAAGTATTAGGGTATAGTAGAAAGGATATAGATGTAGTTAGTAGCAAAATTAAAAATGAAGATTTAGGTTTAGAAGAACTAATAAAAGAAGCATTAAAATTATTAGCTAATTAAAGAGGAGGGACATTATGTCATCAATAACATATGAACTTATACATCAAGATAAAAATTCAGGAGCAAGAAGAGGAGTTATACATACACCTCACGGTGATATTCAAACACCAATATTTATGCCTGTTGGAACATTAGCCACTGTAAAATCAATAACTCCAGAAGAACTGAAAAATGATATTAATGCACAAATTATTTTGGCAAACACATATCATTTATATTTAAGACCTGGACAAGACATTGTAAAAAAAGCAGGAGGACTACATAAATTTATGAATTGGGACAAGCCGATTTTAACAGATAGCGGAGGCTTTCAGGTGTTTAGTTTAAGCTCTTTAAGAAAGATAACAGAAGAAGGTGTTAAGTTTAGTTCACATCTAGATGGAAAAAAACTTTTATTTACACCAGAAAGTGTTATTAAAACAGAAGAAGACCTAGGAGCTGATATCATAATGGCTTTTGATGAATGCTGTCCATATCCATCAACATATGAATATACAAAAAAATCAATGGAAAGAACAACAAGATGGGCTGCAAGGTGCAAAGAAGCACATAAAAAACAAAATCAGGGATTGTTTGGAATTATTCAAGGAGGATTCTACAAAGATTTAAGAAAAAAATCAGCAGAAGATTTAATTGCGTTAGATTTTCCAGGATATGCAATTGGTGGGATAAGTGTAGGAGAACCTAAAGAAGAGTTTTTAGAAATTTTAAATTATACGGCACCTTTAATGCCAGAAAATAAACCAAGATATCTAATGGGGGTAGGAACGCCTGATTATCTAATAGAGGCTGCAATTGCTGGAATAGATATGTGCGATTGTGTTTTACCAACACGTCTTGCAAGACATGGAACAGCACTTACTTCTAAAGGAAAAGTAGTAATAAGAAATGCAACATATGAAAAAGATTTTGAAAGACTAGACGAAGAATGTAATTGCTACACATGTAGAAATTATTCAAGAGCCTATATAAGACATCTAGTTAAAACAAATGAAATATTAGGAATAAGATTATTATCAATGCATAATCTATACTTCTTGACTAATTTAATGGAAAGAGTTAGAATAGAAATAGAAAATGATAACTTATTAAATTTTAAAAACAAATTTTATAAAAAATACGGATATTCAAAATAAATTAGGAGTGATATTTTATGCAATTGTATGATCAAAATAAAACCAAGAATCAATATACAAAAACAAATAAAATATTAATGGCTTTAATAATAATTACAATATTAATTATAATGCTTATTATAGTCATAATGATAATTTTATATAAAAATGCAGATAAAAAAGTAGCTTTAGTAAATGGGGAAAGTAAAAACGAGATTTTTGATTTATTGAAGCTTGAACAAAAAGAGGATGGAGAGTATGAAGTATGGGTTCCTATAAAACAAATTGCATCATATCTGGGATATAATGGATATAACGGTGAATATAACAGTGTAACAGAAGACAAAAATAAATGCTATGTGATTTCTGTAGACAAAGAGGAGGGACAGGAAAATACAAAAGAAGGGGAAAAAGAAGTAGCAAACTTTGAATTAGATTCAAACATAATCTCTAAACTGGATTTAACAGAATCGAATTCTGAATACGAATTTTGTGAGGTACAAGACAAAATAAAGCAATTTGATGGTGAGTTATATACAACAATTGAAGGAATCGAAAAAGCATGTAATGTTTCTTTTAAATATGATAAAGATAAAGATAAAGAGCAAATAACAATTTATACACAAGAGTATTTAGTTGATTTTTATAAAGATGCAATACAGCAAAAAAAATATTCTGGTTGTAAGGAGTTAGATACAACATATTTTGCAAACGAAAAAGCTATATTTGAGAATATGTTGGTTATAAAATCTGATAATGAAAAATATGGAGTAGTGAATGCAAATACTGGAGAAGTTATTCTTGAATCAAAGTATGATCAAATAAAATATTTGCAGTTTAATTCAACTTTCCTAGTTTCATCAAATAAAAAGTATTCAATAGTATCATCAACAGGGAAGACATTAGTTAATCCAGAATATGATGAATTAAAACTGATGGACTCAAAAAATAATTATTATGTTGCTAAGAAAAATAATCTATATGGTGTAATAGATGGTAAAGGGAAGGAAATCATATATATAGAAAATAGGCAGATAGGATTAGATAGTTCAATTTATCAAAAAAATGGAGTTAAAAGTGGATATATTTTATTTGATAAATTAATTCCAGTACTTAAAAATAAAAAATGGGGATTTTATGATATAAAGGGAAATAAGATAGGACAGTTTAAATATGATGGCATTGGATGTAATGATGAAAATGGAAATAGCATTTATGGTCTATTAGTTTTAGAAGATTATAATTTTGTTGTAGTAAAATATAATAATAAATATTCATTTATTACAGAAGACGGAAAAGATGACATATTACCTTTCAAATTCGATACTATGTATATAAAAGTTTGGGGAGGACAAACAAAATATTATATGAAATCAGATGAAAAACAATATAATATCTTAAGGACCCTAGAAAGCATGGAAATAAAAAAGAAAGACAGTAAAGATACAGAGGTATTTGAAACAGTAGATGACAATGAAAATACAACGGCTACTAACAATACTTCAAATTCAAATACCAATGAATTGAGTAACGAATCAACCTCAAGTAATAGTGTTACTAAATCAAATAATTCCAACAATAATGAAAAAAATAATCAGACCACAAATAAAAACAGTAGCAAAACAAATTAAGATAATAAATTGGTATAAATAATAATATAAAATTAGGACCTGCAATTATAAAAATTGCAGGTCCCCAAAAACCATAAAGATAGCGCTAAATATCAAAAAGCAAAGGTGGAGGATTTATTACAATATACTGGTTTTTAGCACTATATAGGTTTTTGAAAAACAAATGAAAATTAACCAGTACAAAAACAATTATACATTATTTTATAGAGAAAATCAATGTTTTTTGAAAATTTTTATGATCAATAGTAATAAAGTTAGATTTTCTAGCATATATATGTTATAGGGGAAAGACTAGAGATTAATTTTTACACATCCGGTTAAGATAACTGTTATAACATATTTAATGTACAGATATCTTATCTAGTAGCATTATGTAAGTTTTTAAAACTTACAAGAAAGGAGAATCATGTAAGTTTTCAAAACTTACATTTAATAAGAAATATGGAATTTTCAAAAAACAATATTTTTAAAACTAACTATACATCGGTGCTTGCCAATAAAACAACTAATAAAAAAAAGAGGACAAGCTTTTTAACATATTTAAAGAAAAATAAAATAATAACAATTGCATTTATAATATTTTTAACTAGTATCTTTTCTAATTGTATTTTAGTGTATAATTTTTTTAAGATTCTTGGAACAATTAAATAGTAAGGAGGAAGTAGCTTTACTTTATAAATGGATTAAGCTACAAAGAATATGAAGGTTGCAAATAATTGGAAAGAATATAGTATAATAGATATGGCAAATGGACAAAAATTAGAAAAATGGAAAGATATAATACTCTCAAGACCTGATCCACAAATAATATGGAAAGAAAAAAGTTTTCCTAAGGATTGGGAAAAAGCGCATGCGGTATATAAAAGAAGTAAAACAGGTGGAGGAGTATGGGAATACAAAAAAAGCATTCCTAAAAATTGGCAAGTTAAATATAAAGATCTAACTTTCAATATTAAACCTATGGGATTTAAGCACACAGGTCTATTTCCGGAACAAGCTGTTAATTGGGACTGGATGAGAGAAAAAATAGAAAAATCAAAAAAAGAAATAAAAGTATTAAATTTATTTGCTTATACAGGAGGAGCTACTGTCGCTTGCCTTGCAAGTGGAGCATCTGTATGCCATGTAGATAGTTCTAAGGGTATGGTATCATGGGCAAAAGAAAATGTTCAAAGTTCAGGACTAACAGATAAAAAGGTGAGATATATAATTGATGATGTAATAAAATTTGTAAATAGAGAAATAAGAAGAGGAAATAAATATGATGCAATTATAATGGATCCACCGTCATATGGAAGAGGAACAAATGGGGAAGTTTGGCAATTTGAAAATAATATTTACGATTTAGTAGAACTATGTACAAAAGTACTATCAGATGAGCCACTGTTTTTTTTAATTAACTCATATACCACAGGCATTTCAAGTACTGTATTAGAGGATATTTTGAATTTAACACTATCTAAAAAATATAAAGGAAAAGTAGAATCCGGAGAAATAGGACTTCCTATGGCAAATTCAAAGCTTGTGTTACCTTGCGGAATTTACGGAAGATGGGAAAGTTAAATTAGAAAAAAATAGTAAGGAATGATAGTAGAAATGAAAATAATATATGAAGATAATCACATCATAGTGGTAGAAAAAGAACCAAATATCCCATCACAGCAGGACAAAACAGGAGATATAGATATGCTTACACTAGTAAAGCAATATATTAAAGAAAAATACAATAAACCAGGAGAGGTATATGTTGGTCTAATACATAGATTGGATAGACCAGTCGGAGGAGTTATGGTATTTTCAAGAACTTCTAAATCAGCATCAAGATTAAGTGAACAAGTAAGAAATAAAAAAATTAAAAAAAAATATTTGGCAGTTGTTGATGGCAAAATAAATAAATCTATTGGAACTTTGGAGGACTACTTATATAAAGACGAAAAAAATAATATAAGTAAAGTAGTAGACGAAAGTAAAAAGAATGCAAAATTTGCAAAATTAGATTATGAAGTTTTAGATTATGACGAGAAAAGAGATTTAAGCTTAGTAAAAATAAATCTTCATACAGGAAGGCATCATCAAATAAGAGTTCAATTTGCGAATTTTAATCATAGCCTTTATGGTGATCAAAAATACGGAAAAAGGGGAAAACAAAAACAGATAAGGCTTTGGGCTTATGAACTAGAGATAGAGCATCCAGTTAAAAAAGAAAAGATGACGTTTAGGAGTCTACCTGATTGGTCTATGTGCAAATATGTAGATGTAAATAAATTATAATAATAAAACTTTAAATAATAAGATAGGAGAAACAAAATGCAGAAAGTAATAATATATACAGATGGAGCTTGCTCTGGAAATCCAGGACCGGGAGGCTGGGCTGCTGTTTTAATTTATGGCGAACATAAAAAAGAAATTTATGGTGGAAATAAAAATACAACTAATAATATAATGGAACTTACTGCTATAATAGAAGGATTAAAAGCATTAAAGCAAGAATGTAATGTAGAAGTTTATAGTGATAGTGCATATGTTATTAATGGATTTAATCAAGGATGGATCTATAATTGGATAAAAAAAGGTTGGAAAACAGCAGATGGAAATGATGTTAAAAATAAAGAATTGTGGAAAGAATTACATAGCCTTACAAAAAAGCATAAAGTAACTTTTTTTAAAGTGAAAGGACATAGCGATGTAGAACTTAATAATAGATGCGACGAATTAGCAAGAAATGCAATTAATTCTTTTATTTCATGACATTTGCAATAAAAGGGAAAAGAATATAGCTTTTCATAATAATGGAAAATGACCTTTATATAAAACAATATAAGTAGAATGTAACATAAAATTTTATAGAAAAAATATCAAAAAAGTGTTGACAAGATTCGACAAACATGTTATTATAAAAAAGTACTAAGCAGAAAAAGAAAAAATATTAAAAATAACTTATGAATTAGTAATAAAATTTAACTTAACAGAATAAAATTTGACATATAAATTACTAATTTTTTTGCGCCCAAAAGTAGCAAAAACATAAAAGAAAATTTTTAATAAAAAAACGAAAAAAAGTATTGACAAAATAAAAAATGCATAGTATAATAAAAATCGTTCGCAACAAGAACGAAAAAGTACATTGAAAAGTAAACAATAAATCCTTTAGAGATAAAACCAAACGGTAATTACATTATAACCTAAATGTAGTACCAAAAAAATAAATTTAAAAAAGCTAATAAAGCGAAAAAGTCAAGATAAATAATCTTAAAAAGATTTATAATGAAGCAAAGAAATTTGCGAAAATATAAATACAATAACAAGAGAGTTTGATCCTGGCTCAGGATAAACGCTGGCGGCGCACATAAGACATGCAAGTCGAACGAACTTAATTCATTCTTTTAGATTGAAAGCGGTTAGTGGCGGACTGGTGAGTACAACATAAGCAACCTGCCTATAAGAGGGGAACAACAGTTAGAAATGACTGCTAATACCGCATATGCCATAATAGTCACATGATTATAGTGGGAAAGGAGCAATCCGCTTATAGATGGGCTTATGCCTGATTAGCTAGTTGGTGGGGTAAAGGCCTACCAAGGCGACGATCAGTAGCCGAACTGAGAGGTTAAACGGCCACATTGGGACTGAGATACGGCCCAGACTCCTACGGGAGGCAGCAGTCGGGAATATTGCGCAATGGAGGAA
>CANQFW010000023.1 GCA_947599995.1 uncultured Clostridia bacterium | reverse complement strand
ATTGACTTTAATAGGTAAAATTTGTATAATAATAGAAGATATTTAAATTAGAAAATTAAAATATAATAAATAAAAAAATAAAAAATATTAAAATTAAAAATAAAAAATATTAAAATTAAAAATAAAAAATATTAAAATTAAAAATTAAAATATAATAATTAAAAAAACAAAAAATATTAAAATTAAAAATTAAAATATAAAAAATAAAAAAATAAAAATATTAAAATTAAAAATTAAAATATAATAAATAAAAAATAAAAATATTAAAATTAAAAATTAAAATATAATAAATAAATAAAAATATTTAAATTTAAAAATTTAAAATAAACAATAATGAATTTTTAATTATTTTTTATACTCTTTTTTATAAAATTTTAAATTGAAGGTGATAAAAAGATGGCTCTAAAAATTATTTATGGTAAATCTGGAAGTGGAAAAAGCGAGTTTATTTTTAAAGAAATAAATGAAAAGTTAAAAAATAAAGAAAAAAATAAAATATACATAATCACACCTGAGCAATTTTCTTTTACTGCTGAAAAAAAATTAATGAAAGATAAAAAAGCAGTTGTAAATGCAGAGGTGCTTACGTTTAAAAGAATGGCATATAGAGTATTTAATGAAGTTGGTGGAGTTGCTAACACAAGTTTATCAAAATGTGGAAAGGCGATGCTTATTTATTCAATTTTAAAGTCTAAAAAAAATAACTTCGTTCTTTTAAATAAAAGTGATGAAAATATTGATCTATGTTTAAGAACTATTACCGAATTTAAAAGGAATGGAATAAAAATTGAAGATTTAAAAAATGAGATTTCTAATGTCGAAGATAAAAATTTAAAAATAAAATTAAATGATATGATTTCAATTTATGAAAAATTTGAAGAGAGAATAAAAAATCAATATATAGATGATACAGATTTATTGGAAAATTTAGCAGAAAATATTGACAAAATAAATATTTTTAATAATACTATTATATATATAGATGAATTTGCAGGTTTCACAAAGCAAGAATTAGAGATAATAAAAAAATTATTGAAAGTCACTTCAAAAGTTATAATTACTTTTGCAATTGATAATTTAAATTTAAATTCTAATCCAAATACAGATATTTTTTATCCTAATAAATTGACTTTATCCAAAATTTTAAATTTGCTAGAAAAAGATGAAAAAATAGAAACAGTATATTTGGATAAGTTATATAGATTTAAGAATGATGAATTAATTTATATTGAAAACAATTTATATAATAAAAAAATAAATCCATACGAAAAGAACGTAGAAGATATAAATTTATTTTTAGCAAAAAATTGTTATTCAGAAATAGAGAATGTAGCAAAAAATATAATAAATCTAGTAAAAAGTAATAATTATAGATTTAATGAAATTACTATTATTACGAAAAATATAGATTCTTATTCTTCACTTATTAGAGCTATTTTTAAAAAATATAATATTCCAGTTTTTATTGATGAAAATAAGGATTTAAATCAGAATGCAATTATTAAATATTTTCTTTCTATTTTTGAAATATTTATTAAAAATTATTCGTATGAATCTATGTTTAATTATATTAAAAGTGGATTTTTGGATTTAGATGAAAATGATATTTTTAAATTAGAAAAATATTGTATTAAATATGAAATAAAAAATGATAAATGGGAGAAGGACTTTATTTATGGAATAAATAATAATAACAAAGAGGAAATAAATTATTTGAATGAGATTAGAAAAAAAGTAATCGACCCATTAGTTAATTTAAAAAAGAAAATTTATAAAGAAAAAACTGTACTTAATATTGCAAAACAAATTTATTTATTTTTAATTAATCAAGAGATGGATAAAAAAATTTTAATTGCCATAAAAAAATTTAAAGAAGAAAAAAATTTTGAGTTAGCTCTAGAATATGAAAATACATTTGAAATAATTAATAATATATTAGATCAAATTGTATTAATATTTAATACAGAAAATATTTCACTTGATAAATTTTATAATATTTTAATAATTGGACTAAAAAAAAGTAGTTTAGGAAGAATACCTGCTACTCAGGATGTGGTTATGGTAGGCGATACAGATAGGTCTAGAACACATTCTGTAAGAGCTAATTTCATAATAGGTTTAAATGATGGGGTTTTCCCAAAAATAAATAAAAATGAAGGTTTTTTTAATGATACAGATAGAGCCTTTCTAAAAGAAGACGGAATTGAGCTTGCAAAAGGTACCTTAGAAAATCTATATGATGAAAATTATAATATATATAAGGCTTTTACGGTAGCAAAAGAAAAGGTGTTTTTATCTTATATTTCCTCAGACAAAGATGGAAAGTCTCAAAGACCATCTGTGTTAATTTCTAGAATAAAGAAAATTTTTCCTAATTTAAATGAAGAAAGTGATATTTTAGAAAATGAAAAAAATAATGAAATAATTTGTGAGGAACAATTATATGAAGATTTAATTAATAACATTAATAAAATAATTAAAGAGGAAATAAATAATAAAAAATATATAGAAGAAAATAAATTAGATAATAATCTAAATGATGACATTAATAAATTAAATAGTAATATCTTTCAAAATAAAAAAAATAATAAATGGAAAATAATTTTAAAATATTATTTGGAAAATAAAAATTATAAAAATAAATTAATTGATAATTTAAAATATATTAATTACTCTGGATTGCCTGAAAAAATAAAATTAGAAAATATGAAAAAATTATATGGAAATAAATTGGTGACTAGTGTTTCAAAATTAGAAAAATACAGGTCTTGCCCTTATTCATATTTTTTACAATATGAATTAAAATTAAAAGAAAAAGAAGAATTTAAAGTGCAAAATATAGATACAGGGTCTTTTATGCATGAGGTAATTGATAATTTTTTTTCATATCTTAAATGTGATAAAAAAGCTATAGGTAATTTGGATGATGAATGCATTAAAAATTTAATAGATAAAATTATAGATGAGAAATTAAATAATAATAAAAATTACATTTTTACTGCAAAAGAAAAATATAAATTATTAGTTAGAAGATTAAAAAGGATTATATTTAAATCTTTGAAATACATAATAGAAACAATAATAAAAAGTGATTTTAATATAGTAGGAAATGAGGTTGAGTTTGGAGATGAAAAAGAATACAAACCTATTGAAGTCGATTTAGATAATGGTAACAAACTAGAAATTATAGGAAAAATAGATAGAATTGATATAGCAAAAGACGGAAATAATAATTATGTAAGAATAATTGATTATAAATCTTCTGTTAAAAATATTAATTTTAGTGATATTCATGCAGGACTTCAATTACAGCTTATTACTTATTTAGATGCTATTTGTAAATTAGAAGATTTTATTCCTGCGGGAGTATTGTATTTTAATTTATTAGAGCAGATGATAAAATCGAATAAAAAGTTGACACAACATGAAATTGAAGATAGAATAAAAAGTAATTTTAAAATGAAGGGATTAATTTTAGCGGATGTAAAGGTTGCAAAAATGCATGATAACACTTTGGATAATAGCTCTTATTCAAAAATAATTTCTGCATATATAGATAAATCTGGAAATTTAAGCCCTAAAAAAAGTAATATTGTAACTAATGAACAATTTAAATATTTACAAAAATATATAGATAAAACAATAAAAGAAATTTCAAAGGAAATTTTAAATGGAAATATAGAATTAAAGCCATATTATAAAAACAAAAAGACTCCTTGTGAATATTGTTCATATAAAAATATGTGTGGATTTAACTCGGGAATTTGTAAAACGAATTATAAATTTATTGAAAATTATTCTAAAGAGGAATTTTTCAAAAATATGAATAAATAAAGTCTGCAAATTAAAAATATAATAAAGAAGAAAGAATATATTTATAAAATTTATATTAAATAAGCCTTATAAATATGTTATTCGAGGAGGTTAGAAGATGGATTTATCAAATGAAAATGTTGTGCATATAAAAAAAGATGGATTTGAATATTTACAATTTAGAAGATTGCTAAAATATTCTGATATAATTTCACATGCATATTGTTTGGGACTGGATAGAAATTTTAGAACTGGAAGAGCCAATGGAGAAAAAATAAGTGAGAATGAATATTTAAAGGCAATTAGTGATTACAAAGGATTTTGTAAATGTGTTAATTTAGATTATAAAAATATAGTAAAAACAAATCAATCTCATACTGATAATATTGAAATAATAAAGAAAAAAATAAATGTTAATGCTCCAGATCTTGATATTTATCAAAAAACAGATGGATTAATTACGGATAAAAAGAATTTGGTTTTATCAACAACAAATGCAGATTGTATTTTGCTTATTTTATTTGACCCAGTAAAAAAAGTCATTGCAAATGTTCATAGTGGTTGGAGGGGAACTCTTAAAAAAATATCTTTAAAAGCAGTGGAAAAAATGCAGAAGGAGTATAATTGCAAAGCTGAGGATATAATTTGTTGTATGTGCCCAAGTATTAGGAAGTGTCATTTTGAGGTAAATAGAGAAGTTTATGAACTATTTTATAATGAATTTAAGAACTTGAAACAGTTATGCGATATTATAGAAAGTGATTCAAATAAAGATAAGTGGTATATTGATACAATAGCTATAAATAGAGTAATTTTAGAAAATGCAGGATTACTTGAAAATAATATTATAGATAGTAAGCTATGTTCTGTTTGTAACAAGGAGTATATGCATTCTTTTAGAGTTGAAAAGGAAGATTATGGACTATCTACGGCAATAGTAAGTTTAATTTAATTATACTCTATTTCTATATTATTTTGCATTAATATAAAGTTGTAATGGAAGGAGTATATGGTATTTTTATATACCATTAAAGCAAAATATGATAAAACCAAGTAAATTAAATCTCGGAGATACAATAGGTGTTGTTGCACCATCAAATCCAATAATTGGAGATAATATTATAGAAATTGAAAATTCTAGAACGATATTAGAAAAAGATGGGTTTAAGCTCAAGTATTCAAGAAATTTATTTTCTAATACAAATAAATACAGTGCTTCTGCAAAAGAAAAAGCCGATGATATAAATGAAATGTTTAGGGATAAAGATGTTAAGATGATATGGTGTGCAAAAGGAGGAGCTAATTCAAATTCTGTTTTTGATTATTTAGATTTTGACGCTATAAAAAATAATCCTAAAATTATTTGTGGATATAGCGATATAACATCAATTACAAATGTGATTTATCAAATGACAGGGCTGGTAACTTTTAGTGGTACGAATTTTAAAACCATTTCTACTGATAAAACTGAATATAGTTATAAACAAGCCTTGAACAGATTTGTATATGGAAACCTGTCATTTGGAGATGATAATTATTATACATTTAATGAAGGCAAAGCAGAAGGTGTCTTAGTTGGTGGAAATCTAAGTTTAATTAAAGGGCTTGTGTGTGGGAAATATCAAATAGATTTTAAAGATAAGATATTATTTATTGAGGAATTAGGTTTAGAGTCCGATCCAACAATGGTAAGTAATTCTTTATATTATATGAAGCAAAATGGTGTATTTGATAATATTAAGGGATTATGGATTGGAAATTATGAGCATGAAAGTGGAATTGAACTTCAGAAAATAGTCTTAGACGTTTTGGATCATAATTATGATTTCCCTATAATTAAATCAAATAATTTTGGACATGTTGAAAGAAAGACGGTTATACCTATAGGGGTAAGAGCTAAAATTGATACGTCGGAAAAATTAAAGATTAAATTGCTTGAAAATTGTGTGTGTTAATGTATGCTAATATTTGGAAAGTAAAAAAATGTATTTAGTATTGATAAAAAAAAATTTATGTAGTAAAATAAAAAATGTAAAAGAATAATGAAAAGGATGAAATAAGAAATGAGTCAAATATTGAAGGAAAAAGAGGAAACAAAAAGGGTACAAAGGTATAATGGAAACAAGCGTAAGAAAAAAACTAAAATAAACATTTTAAAGAGAGTTCTTATCACATTAATAATTCTAATGGTTTTGGGAGGAGGAGTAGTTGCCTTCTTACTATATGGTCCATATAGTGGATTTAGAGATTGGCTTATAACGTCTGCTATGACAACCATGACTCATCAATGGATTGCCTATATGTTTTATGATGAGGATACAGTAAATAGTGTATTAGGGAAGAACAGAGTTGATGAAATTGTAGAAGCAACGGATGTAAATACTATTGTAATTGGTATAGATAACAAAGAAAAAGAATATGCAAATGAATATGAAAAACAGATTCTAGAAAAAGATCCAAAAAATGATGATTATAAAATAATAGAAATATCTGGAAAAGGATATTCTGGGTATTTGGCTGCAATTTATGATCCTTCAAAAATACATACTTTGGTTACAGCTAAAATTGGAAAAAGTGGTCAATATTTAACTACTATGGCAAAGGACAGTAAAGCTAAGATTGCTATAAATGGTGGTGGATTTGATGATCCTAATCATAATAGTAATGGAGCAAATCCTTTGGGGGTTACATATTCGAGAGGAAAGAAGATAACAGCTTATGAATATTTAGGTAGTGGTGGAATAATTGGTTTTAATAATGATGACAAACTAGTGTTATCTACGAATTGTACAGATGCATATGCTAAGTCTGCAGGGATTAGAGATTGTGTTACATGTGGGCCATTTTTAATTGTTAATGGTAAGGCATCTACTGTTGTTGGAAATGGTGGATGGGGAACAGCTCCTCGTACGGCTATAGGACAAAGAAAGGATGGAATTGTTTTATTCTTAGTTGTAGATGGAAGAACTATAAAAAGGCCTGGAGCAGATATGGATGACTTAATTGAGATTATGCAAAGATATGGAGCTTATAATGCCGCTAATTTGGACGGTGGAACATCTACTGTAATGACTGTAGATTATAAGATGATAAATGATCCAATCGATAGTACCGGAGCACATAAAACTAGATTTATTTCGACTGGGTTTGGGCTAATAGATGAATAATAAAAAAAAATCCATAAAACTATGGATTTTTTTTTATTTACCTGTTATAATAGAATTACTTAAGGATTTGGAGAGGATAGAAATGATATTTAAAGATTATTATAAAATACTATCACTAGAGACAAATAGAGTATCTTCAGAGGAAATAAAAAATGCATATAGATTGGCTGCTAAAAAATATCATCCTGACTTAAATGTTGGAGATAAACTTGCTGAAGAAAAAATAAAGGACATTAATGAAGCATACAGAGTACTTTCAAATCAATCTACAAAAAGAAAATATGACAGAATGTGGGTTAGTAATGTAGGCAGAAACAAAAGAAAAAAAGTTGAGGAAAGTTCAAGAGGTTCAGATTCAATTTTTAGTGACTTTTTCTATATGTTTTTTGGAAATTTTGAAAATATAAAGGATAAGGCAGCAGATAAGATAAAAAATGTGCCTATTAAAGGTAAAAATATAGAAACAAGTATAAATGTAGAAATAGAGGAAGTTTTTTATGGACTAGATAAGAAAGTTTTTTTAAGAAATTTAAATGGAAAGGACAAAATTTTAAGTGTAACAATTCCAGCAGGAATAAAGAACGGTGAAAAGATTAGATTAATTGGACAAGGAAAAGAAGGGAGTGCTGGAGGCAAAAATGGAGATTTAATTATTAAAGTAAACATACTAGATAATGATAAGTTTAAGCTAAAGGGAAATGACTTATATACAAATTTATATTTAACACCGTGGGAGGCAGCTTTGGGGACAAAAGTAAGAGTTGACTCTTTAGATGGTTCGTTAGATGTTAGTATAGAAGCTGGTACACAAACAGGAAAATGTATTACCATTCCGGAGAAAGGATATAAGTATGCAGATGGAAAAAGAGGAAATTTGAATGTTGAAATAAAGGTTGCAGTGCCAAATAAATTAACAGATGAAGAAAAATGTTTATTTGAAAAATTAAGTAAAGTTTCAAATTTTAATCCAAGAAATTGAGCTTAAACAGTTGACATAAGTAAATATCTGTGCTACAATTATGTTAATTGATGCACTAAGGACAAATCTATGGATTAAAAATCATAGAAAGAGAGGGAATTAAGATGGAATCATGGCAAGGAAAACGATTTAGTATAACAGATCCTAAAGGAGTGAAAACAGTAATTTATGAAGTGTATGAGACAAAAAAAGAGTTTTTAGGTAAATATCCTAGGTATACTGTTGAGAGACTAAATTATACTGAGGAGTTAAGAGGGGATTTAAGTAGGAAAACTTTTTATGTAGAAGATCCACAAAAAGAAGGAAATCAACTTGTTATTTTATCGTTTGCTAATGATAGAGTTGTTATAAACACTGGATTATTACAAGGGGACGAAGTAAAAATAACAAAAAATCCAATGCCATTAAAATTCAATACAATGTACTCAGAAGAGAGTACAGTATTTAAGGATTTTACATATACACCAAGTCTAAAAAGATCTATATCAATAATAGATCCAGAAACTACAGAAGAGATAAAACCTGTACTTTATTTTGATGAAGAAACAAATGAAGTAAAGGGAAAATGTAAGTTGAAACCATATAAATCTTATTTTGCATTTGAAATAAGAGATAAAAAGTAAGGAGGAACTATAAATGGCTAATTTAGACACAAAGAATATGAATGATATTAAGAAGTGGAGATCACCTGTAAATAAACCAATTCATGTCCTAGGATATTTGGGAGGAATGATGCATGATAAACATCATTTTTATAAGTTGGTAGATGATAATTATGGAGAAAAAGTTCCCATTGAATTAAAAGAAGCAAAAAATGGCCAAATAGTATCTATTAAAGCAGAGTCAGTAACGGAGGCAGAACTATTAAATATAAAAAGAGGAAAAGATCAGGAAGAATTAAGTAAAGATTAAACTAAAGAGTAGGTGAAAAGGATGAATTATAAGATAGAAGGAGCTATAAAAAAAAGTAGAGGTAAGTTAATAGTAGTGGCTATACTATGGTTAGTCTTGACCATAGTATTTGTTGTGCCAATAACTTATGCTATCTGTAGAGCGGGATATTTAAATCAAGGAATAGTAGAAGGTATGAAATATTTTACAGAATATATTGGTAAACCATTTTCAGCTATATCTCAGATCTCTAAAAATGGCTTTATTGGTAATTTGTTTTCAAATATTTTCGTGTTTACATTAATATATGCGGCTATATTTTTAATTGGATTTATAAGGTCAGCACCAAAGCATAGATATGACGACATAGAACATGGATCTAGTGACTGGAGTGAACATGGAGAGCAATATAAAATTTTAGATAGGAAAAAAGGAATATTATTGGCGCAAGACAACTATCTTCCTGTAAACAAAATAGGAAATGTCAATGTTTTGGTAATTGGACGGATCAGGTTCTGGTAAATCATCATCATATTCAATTCCAAATGCACATCAAATGCTTGGGTCATATGTATTCACAGATCCAAAAGGTGAATTGTATGACAGGACAGCAGGTTATTTAAGGAAAAATGGATATAAAATAAAAGTACTTAATTTAGTACATCCACAGTATAGTGATGGTTATAATCCACTTATGCATATATCCTCAGACATTGATGTTGATGTTATAGCAAATACAATAGTAAAAGGACAAAAAACAGATAGTGGGGGTTCAGATCCATTTTGGGATGATTCGGCAGAGATGTTATTAAAGGCTCTTATTTATTTTTTAATAGCTACAAGACCAGAAGAAGAACAGAATTTGGCAAGTTGTGCTGAACTTGTAAGAGCAGCTAATAATAATGGTGGTAGTAACCTACTTACTAATTTAATTAGCAAGCTTCCATATGATCATCCTGCAAGAATGAATTATAAGTCAATAGAAATTGCGCCTGAAAAAACATATAGTTCAATTTTGAGTACTTTACAATCAAAACTTGGTAAATTCGATTCAAAAGAGATTGCTGAGTTAACATCTACAGATACAATAAATTTTGAAGAAATAGGTAGTGAAAAAACAGCAGTTTATGTAATTTCATCTGATACACATGCTGCATATGATTTCTTATTAACTATATTTTTCTCACAAATGATACAACAATTATATGATTTCGCAGATAATAATGGTGGAAAATTAAAGATCCCTACATATTTTATATTGGACGAGTTTGCGAACATTGGAAAAATTCCTGATTTCGATAAAAAAATCTCAACATCAAGAAGTAGAGCAATATCGTTTAGTGTCATATTGCAGAACCTAGACCAATTAGAAGCGATTTATGATAAGTCTTATGAGACGATTATAGGTAACTGTGATACTCACCTTTTTTTAGGAAGCAATTCGCAAAAAACAGTTGAATATTTTTCTAAAGCATTAGGAGAAAAAACAATCAGCCACAGTAGTAGATCTGTAAATAGAGATAAAGGAAGACACAAGACTGGAACAAGTGACTCAGATCAAATTATGGCAAGGGCATTAATGACACCAGATGAGCTTCGTAGAATGGATAATAATTTCTGCATTATTTTTGAAAAGGGGGTAAAACCCGTTAAGGCTAATAAATTTAGGTATTATAAAACGCCAATGGCAAAAGAAATGGCAGAATTTGAAATTAGCCATAATGATATAGGCGAAATTGAAAGAGGGAAATGGAGAAAGTTTAATCCATATAATCCATATAGAGAGGATGAATCTGATGAAAAGGTTAATGATTTAAAGGTAGATTCTTTAGATGATTTATTTGATTATGAAGATTTGAATTCAAAAAGTGAACTTCCTAAGGAAGAAGAGTCTAAGGTAGGAGATTTCGAAGATACAAAAGGTAAAGGTGAAAATTCAGACGAATCTGAAGATATAAATGATGAGTTTGATCTTCAAAAGGAGCTAGAAGCTAAGTTTGATGAACTTTTTGGAGCTATAGATGATGATTAACTCTTTACAATGTCACCTTAAATTGCATATATAGGTTTAATTTAAAAGGGGTATGTATTAATATTTTAAAGGTTTGGTTTCCACATCCATCGCGGATAGTACAACAAACGTTTAAAACAATTAATACATACTTTTATTTTAGTATGTTTTTTGACTAGACCTGAGTTTATGTATAGAAATCTTTTAGTTATATTATTTAAAGATTTCTATTGTTTTAAATGAAAAAAAGTAGTATAATAGTTATGTTAAAATTGAAGAAGGAGAGTTTTTATGTTTGAAAAATTAGAGGCAGTTGAAAAAAGATATGAAGAATTAACTTTGCAGGTTAGTGATCCGGCTATTATTGCAAATACAAATGAATGGAGAAAATTGGTAAAAGAACATAGCTCAATGGAGGATGTTGTTCTAAAATATAGGGAATATAAGAATACTCTAAATGCAATGAATGAAGCAAAGGAAATGATGAGCGATAAGGAGCTTAAGGAACTAGCGGAAGAGGAGTTTTATTCGTCAAAAGAAAAACTAGAAAAAATTGAAGAGGATCTTAAAATCTTGCTTATTCCAAAAGACCCTAATGACGATAAAAGTGTTATTTGTGAGATTAGAGGTGGTGCAGGAGGAGAGGAGGCTTCCTTGTTTGCTAGTACTTTATTTAGAATGTACGCTATGTATGCTGAGAAAAAACATTGGAAAATAGAAATTTTGAATGAAAACGCTACAGAGCTTGGAGGTTACAAAGAAATTTCTTTTATGGTTTCTGGAAAAGGAGCATATAGCAGATTGAAATTTGAAAGTGGGGTACATAGGGTTCAACGTGTTCCAGATACGGAAAGTAGTGGTAGAATACACACATCTACTGCAACTGTTGCGGTTTTACCAGTTGTTGAAGATGTAGAAATTGACATAAATCCAGCAGATATAAAGATGGAAGTGTTTAGGGCATCTGGAGCTGGAGGTCAACATATTAATAAAACTTCATCAGCCGTAAGGCTTATACATGTTCCAACTGGATTGGTTGCAGAATGTCAAACTCAAAGGTCACAACTTCAAAATAGAGAATATGCAATGAATTTATTAAAATCAAGGTTATATGAAATTGAAAAGGAAAAGCAAGACTCTGAAATTGCAAATGCCAGAAAATCTCAAGTAGGTTCAGGAGATAGAAGTGAAAAAATACGTACATATAATTATCCGCAAGGACGTATTACTGACCATAGAATTGGAATGAGTATTTATCAAATGGAAAATTTCTTAAATGGTGATATTGATGAGATGGTAGATAATTTAATTGCTGCTGATAGAGCTGAAAAATTGAAAGGTGAAGAAGAATAAAACTTTGATGTATATCTCATAATTTAAAGGAGGATTAATATGATAAAATTACAACTAAAAGATGGAAGCATAAAAGAAGTGGAAGCTGGCAAGAGTGTATATGAAGTTGCTAAAGAAATAAGTGAAGGTTTAGCAAGAGTTGCTACATGTGCAAGTGTAGATGGTAAGGTCGTAGATTTAAGATATATATTAGAGGATGATTGTGAACTTGTGATACATACATTTGAGAGCGACTTAGATGGAAAAAAAGCTTATTGGCATACAACTTCACATATAATGGCTCAGGCTATTAAAAGAATAAATCCTAATATTAAGCTTGCTATAGGACCTTCAATAGATGAAGGATTTTACTATGATTTTGATGTTGAAAAGCATTTCTCTGATGAGGATAAAATAAAGATAGAAGATGAAATGAGAAAAATTATAAAAGAGGATTTAGCCATAGAAAGATATACTCTACCAAGAGATGAAGCTATAAAATTAATGAAAGAAAAAGATGAACCATATAAGGTACAATTAATAGAGGATTTGCCAGAAGGAGAAGAAATATCATTTTATAGACAAGGTGAGTTTGTTGACTTATGTGCAGGACCACATTTGATGAGTACAGGAAAGGTTAAAGCTGTAAAAATTTTATCATCTTCAGGTGCATATTGGAGAGGAAACGAAAAAAATAAAATGCTTCAAAGAATTTATGCAATATCTTTTCCAAAAAAATCTCAAGTTGATGAATACCTTGAAATTCTTGAAGATAGACAAGCTAGAGATCATAGAAAAATAGGTAAAGATTTAAAATTGTTTATGACACATCCACTTATTGGATCAGGACTTCCAATGTATTTGCCAAATGGTGCTACAATAAGAAGAATTCTTGAAAGATATATTCAGGATAAGGAATTAGAACTTGGATATTCACATGTATATACGCCAAGTTTAGCTACAACCAATTTGTATAAAATAAGTGGACATTGGGATCATTATAAGGATGATATGTTTCCAATTATGCAGATGGAAAATGAAGAATTAGTTTTAAGGCCAATGAATTGCCCTCATCATATGCTAATTTATAAGAGCGAAATGCATTCATATAGGGATTTACCGATTAAAATTGGAGAACTTGCTCATGATTTTAGATATGAAAATTCAGGATCTGTTTGTGGGCTAGAAAGGGTACGACAAATGTGCCAAAACGATGCTCATCTATTTGTAAGACCGGATCAAATTAAAGAAGAAGTGGGTAAAGTTATAAATTTGATTTTTGAGGTTTACATTAAGGATTTCGGTTTTTCAAGGGATAAATTTAAATTTAGACTTTCCTTAAGAGATAAGAAAAATGAGGAAAAATATATAGATAACGACGAAATGTGGGAGACCGCAGAATCACAGCTTAGAGAAATTTTAAAAGAATTGAATATCGATTTCTATGAAGCTGAGGGTGAAGCAGCATTCTATGGCCCAAAAATTGATATACAAATTCAGACAGCTTTAGGACATGATGTCACAATTCCAACATGTCAATTGGATTTTGCACTTCCTGAAAGATTTGAATTAAGTTATATTGGTGAAGACGGAGCGGAACATAGACCTGTTGTAATTCATAGAGCGATACTTGGTAGTTCTGATAGATTTATATCATTCTTAATTGAAGAAACAAAAGGCAATTTACCATTTTGGGTTTGTCCTAAACAGGTAAAAATATTACCAATTGCAGATCGACACATTGATTATGCTAATGACATAAGAGAAAGATTACAAAAACAGAAATTAAGAGTGGAAGTAGATTCTAGACAAGAGAAAATTGGGTATAAGATTAGGGAAGCTCAGCTTTCAAAGGTACCGTATATGTTGGTTGTTGGAGACAAAGAGGTGGAATCTAGAACAGTTGGAGTTCGCTCTAGAAAAGATGGTGATATTGGTGCTATGAGTTTAGAGACATTTATTGAGAAGATAAATGAAGAATGTAAAAATTTTTATCTTTAGAAAATATAGGACAGATTGATTTACATATATAATCTAATCTGTCCATTTTTATAATTAAAAAAATATTGTGACTAATGTGTTAATAAATTAAAACTATAAAATTTCAAATTTATCTAAATTTTTAAAAGCAGGGTCATAAATATTTTCGCCTTTGAAATTAAATCTGCTCCCATGGCAAGGGCAGTCCCAAGTTTTGTCTAGGTTATTCCATGTAAGAAGGCAACCTAGATGGGTGCATGTGGGATTTATTGCAAAAATATTTCCAGAGGCGTCTTTGTAAATCCCTATATTTATGCCATCTAATTTTATTATACCACCATTGTCATTTTTTATTTGTTCTAGATCTGCGTGGGGTATCTTTATCCTATTAGATATAAAAGACTTAAATACCTGACTAGTCATATTTTTTACTTCTTCTCTATTTTTAATTGGTTCTACACGTCTTGAGTCAAAAACAAATGCATATTTATTTTCTTTGCCTAAAATTTTATCAGTTATTATATTTGCGGCAATGTTTGAACCAGTTATTCCCCATTTGTTGAAACCTGTTGCTACATATGCATTTGGCAATAAACTAGAAAACTCACCAATATAAGGAATTTTATCTAGGGAAATGCAGTCTCTAGTATTCCATTTATATAGTATTTCAGATTTTGGATAGTGTTTTTTTGCAAAATTTTCTAGTAGTTTATATGATTTATTTTCGTCTGGTGCAAATCCTGTTTTATGGTCAGCTCCAGCGATTAATAGTAATCTTTTATCTTTAAATTTGGCAGTTCTAAATGAATATATTGGTTCGTGAGGATTTATATACATTCCACCAAAGAGATTTGTATGGGTATCAACTGCTATTACATAAGATGTAGATTGATACATTTTTGAAAAGTAAAATCCTGGAAAATTAATAAATGGATAGTGGCATGCTTGTATTATATATTTAGATTTTATTTCGTAATTATTAGCAAATGTAATATATTCATTATTATCTTTTTTTACATTTATTACAGTAGAATTTGTATATATTTCACCACCTTTTTGTTTGATACAATTTGCTAAGCCTAGCATGTATTTTCTAAGATGAATTTGAGCTTGATTATTTTCTTTTAATGCCCCTACTATTTTGAATGGAAGATCACAATTAGTCACAAATTCTGCTTCTTCCCCTAAGATATGGAGAGCTTGAATCTCTTTATGAATTTTGTGTAGCTCTTCTTGTTTAGTAGTGTATACGTAATTCGCTTGATTTTCAAAGTCACAGTCTATTTGTTCTTCATCTATAATATTTTTTATATTCAAAATAGCTTTTTTGTTTGCGTCTAAATATGCTTTTGCATATTTTTCTGATTTTGAATTTATTAAATAATCATATATTAAATTATGTTGAAATGTTATTTTCCCTGTAGTATTTCCGCTTGTTTTTGTTCCAATATAAGATTTATCTAGAATTATTACCTTCAAACCTTGTTTACAAAGATAGTAACCTGTTGAAAGGCCTGCTATACCAGCCCCTATTATGCAAACATCACAAGTAAGGTCCTTCCCTAAGCTTTTAGATTGGTCCAATTCGTTTGTTGTGTCTATCCAAAGTGAGCTCATTTTATCACATCCTTTTTATTATTATGGAAAATTTTCAAGAATTTTATTCTTAAATAGTAAAAATAAAAAGCTCCTTCTAAGTTTATATATGTATATGACTTCATTGTTGTAGTAGAGTTTAAAGTATTATTTCTTATAATTTTTAAAATTTATGGAAAAATAAAATAAGTAGTGATATAATATTAAAAAATATATGAAAGGAATGATAAAAAATGGAAGAAAATTTAAGAGATAAACTATTAGAAAAAAATGATTTTGGATGGAAAAATGTAAATGAAGATGAGAAAACAAAAATTTTAGATTTTGCTGAAGGATATTTAGAATTTTTAAACAAGGCAAAAATTGAAAGGGAATTTGTAAGAGAAGCTAGAAGAGTAGCAGAAAATAATGGATTTAAAGATATAAATAATTTTGGCAAACTAAAAGCAGGAGATAAAGTTTATTTTGTTAATAGGGATAAAAGTATGTATTTAGCTGTAATTGGAAGCAAATCAATAGAAGAAGGGCTAAATATTATTGGTTCGCATATTGATTCTCCAAGATTGGATTTAAAGCCAAATCCACTATATGAAGATACGGGAATGGCATATTTTAAAACCCATTATTATGGAGGAATAAAGAAATATCAATGGACTACAATTCCTTTAAGTATTCATGGTGTTTTTGTTAAGGCTAATGGTGATAGGATAACTGTAAATATTGGAGAAGATGAAAATGATCCTATTTTCACAATAACTGATCTTTTGCCTCATTTAGCTCAAGAACAAATGGATAAAAAGTTAAAAAATGGGGTTGAAGGTGAGGATTTAAATTTATTAATTGGTAGTATTCAATATGATGTACAGGATAACGAATCTGTAAAGCTTAATATAATGAATATATTGAATGAAAAATATGGAATTACTGAAAGAGATTTTGTAAGTTCAGAGTTAGAGCTTGTCCCAGCTTTTAAGGCAAGAAGTTTAGGTTTTGACAAGGGAATGTGTGCGGCTTATGGTCAAGATGATAAAGTTTGTGCATATACTTCATTAATGGCTATGATGGAGCTTGAAAATCCTTTAAAAACAGCAGTATGTATATTATCTGATAAAGAGGAAATAGGAAGTATGGGCAATACTGGTATGGAATCACATATGTTTGATTATTTTATATCTGAAATATTAAATAAGTTAGAAGTAAATAGACCTAATTTATTGGATAAAGTATTCTGTTATTCAAAGATGCTATCTTCTGATGTGGATGCAGGATTCGATCCAATTTATTCAAGTGTCTCTGATAAGAAAAATGCAGGATTTTTAGGCAAAGGAATAACTCTAAATAAATATACAGGTTCAAGAGGTAAATCTGGAGCCTCTGATGCAAATGCAGAATATGTTGCTTGGATTCGCAATTTGCTAGAGTCAAATAATATTAAATACCAAGTTTCAGAACTTGGTAAAGTGGATATTGGAGGTGGAGGAACAATTGCGTACATTTTAGCAAATAAAGGTGTAGATGTAATAGATTGTGGTGTTCCTGTGCTTTCAATGCATGCTCCTTACGAAGTTACAAGCAAATATGATGTTTATAGTGCATATAGAACATATAAAGTTTTTTGGAATATGGCATAAATTTCTAAAATTTTTTAAATGTAGTATAAAAAATAAAAAGGGACTTTTTTCAAGAGGCTACTTTTTCAGTAGCCTCTTTTTCACAGCCCTTTTTTACTTTTAATTTTCATTATTATCAATTGTTATTAAATCGGCAGGAGTACAGTTTAAATATTTACAGAAATCTTCAATATATCTAAATGATATAGATGTAGTCTTGCATTGTATGATTCTATTTAAATTATGTGACGTTATATTCATTGTTTGGCATAGCCAATATTTACTTTTCCCGCTGATTTTTTAATAATGCTTCAATATTAAACTTAACCATATTTTGACCTCTTTCGACAGAATTTAAAAATATTCTACAATATTTTTTATATATATGTAAGATACTTGAAAATACCGTATTTGTAGTGTATAATATACATAAAGGAGTTTGTATGGAGAATAAAGAATTTTTGGAAATACTAAAAAATATATATAGTACTCTTACATATGATGATTGGGTGCATGCTAAGGAGTATGTAAAATTAGAAATTAATAAAATTGAAAGAGAAATTAAAAAAAATAATTAATATAAAAAACCACTTGAAATATTTTAGCTAATAGTATAAAATGATAAAGTAAAAACAAAAAGAAGGTATTCAACACAAAGGATAAATGTTTTATAAAAGAGGAGGAACAA
>CANQFW010000022.1 GCA_947599995.1 uncultured Clostridia bacterium | reverse complement strand
TTCATCTTCTTTAACTTGATAATTCCAACTATCTGATTTTTCTGCATCTAAGCAAAAGTAGTTTGTTCCCAAAACACTGCTATTAGAATTACCATTACTTACTGATAATATTTGAAATACAGGATGAGCTGTACCATTATTTAATGCATATCCCCATCCTTCTTTAGATGTATATCTTCTATAGCTAAGTTTTAAACCTAATGGAGTCGTAGCTTTTGTTGCAAAACTTACATTTTGTACTACTCCTAAAATTATTGCTATAACAATTACTAGTATACCTATAACTTTTCTCTTAAATTTCATATAAATGCCTTCCTTTATAAATTATTACTACTATATTTATTTTACTATTTTTGAGCTCAAAGTCAATATATTTTTAAGTCCCTTTTTCTACATAATAACTATAGCTTACGGATGGTTTAAAGATATTTATTTTACATTCATATTACAATTATATTACATTTAAAAAATATTAATAGATACGAATAGCTTATAATAGAAATAAAAGTTAAATTAAAAAGGGGCTGTAAAAAAGTCCATTAGAAAAATGAGATTTGGGATAAACTTATTTCAAATCTCACTTTTTCATTAAAATTTTTAAGTGATAAATTAATTTTTAAAAGTTTCATAATAGAATTAAGTACTCTTTTAAATATATTTTCATTTTCTAATTTAATTGGCAATTTATTGAACCACCACAAAACTGGATAGAGGTAATAGCCCCTATCCAGCCAAAGTCATTTTGTGGATTATGCTTTATGCAAATCTTTTGGCAAATACTTTTAATACAGCCATAAGAGAAATCTTCGGACAACTCTCCACTAATTCAGGATGCAAATCCAACCATTTCTTAAAGTTTTCCTTCAAAATCGACTTAATGCTGTCCTCTTCTACATTAGGAAACATATTGTGCAATTCAAGAATAACATTTTTATAGTTGATTCTCTTAATATCACAAGCGACCACAAAGGACTGAGTAACCATTCTCTCTGATGTTGTCATACCAATATCAGTCAAAAAGTCAACAACCTGTTCTTCGACTTTTTTGGTAGAATCAAGTTTTTTCAGAGATTCGCCAATAATATTTAACAAGGCAGATTCCTCAACACCGACCTTTTTTGCAGCTTTTTTAGGTTTAAGTTCAGATGTAGTAACATCCGAGTTATTAGCATTTACAGGGAGTAATTCTTTACCATCACCCTCTGAAATAGTTTCGAATGTTTGATCAGTCATTACAATATTACCTGTAAAATCAAATGTGGTACTTAACTGATTCAAAACCTTAGCAAAAAATTCAGGAGTAGCCTTGCCGATAACTTCATTGAATCTTTCAGCTCTCAAGTATCTTCCCTTATCCAACAATGCTGTGCCACCAGTATAATAGTCGTTGTTATAAACGACATCATCAGGAGCATCAAATATAAGATAGGAATGAGAAGGATAGGAATGAGAAGTCAAGTTTTCTCTGACTTTGGTAATAGGCACTACATATACCATGTTATCATTGGTAATGTTACATACAATAGCAGAAACATGACCACCATTGATTTCTCCTGCAAGGTGAATACCATAGTTACAATCTACAATATCTCCTATAGAGTATTCGATAGTTTCCTTCCCTTTGTATCTTATTGAGATTTCATGTATGGAAGTCAAGATAAACTTTCCGATTTCCTTTTCTGAGATATTCATCCTATACATTGTCCAGTAGGCAGTTCTCATAAATTTGTTGATTAAATTTTCAACATATTCATTTTCAAACTCTACCTTCTGGATAATCAAGTCATCTTCACTCTGTGGACCAACTACAGTAGGCTTGTTTTCAGGTTCGGCAGTTTTTTCGACAGTATCCTCAGACTTCGGTTCATCAACAATAGTAACACTCTGAGGGGTTTCTACCAAAGTAGATTCATCAGAGGTATTGTCAATCATAACATTCAAAATGGTGTAATACTGGTCGATTAACTCTATAATAGAATCAATCATAGTATCATCAACATTTTCGACTGCTACAATATCGTTTTCCAAGTCAATTTGAATCCGACAGGAAATCTTGTTGACCTTTTTAATTAAGGAAACAACACTCCCTTCTTTTTTAGTAGTTACCTTAAATGTTATTTTCTTCATTCTGTTCATCCTCCTTTTTGATTAGGAAACTGTTTACTAAACGGATAAAATCGATAGTAGGAGATTTTCTGAACTTAAACTGTTCTTTTACTCTCGCTACAATCAGCCTCTTAATCTCATCTTTCTCAACATTATGCTCACTTTTAGCAACACTATCACATAATGTTTCTAAATTGAAATAAGCATCTTTGGGTGAGATGAGTATTGCCTTGAAAAGGTATTTCACGCCATTTTTCTGCATATTAAAGCCAAACAACTCAAGGATTCTTTCGGCTTTTATCTTATCAGAATATCTAGTCTGAGCAATTTTAAAGAGCTCTTTTACATCAACCAGAGATAGTAGCTGTATTTGTACCATATTCAAGTCTTTGCGTTCCTTAGGTGTGTTGGTATCAGCTGGTACATTTATATACACAGGCTTATCCACATACACCTTCTCAGTTTTGGTAATTACTTTCTCTTTCCTTTGCAAATTCAGCGAAATATCTATGATGTCCTGCATCTCATTCATGAATTCAGGTGTCATAGTTCCGATAAATTTGCGTAGTCTTGTCTTGTCAATTGTTCGGATTTGTTCAGCCATAACAACATTTTCTTTCATTCCAACACGATTTACATCATAGTCAATCATGTTTTCATTGGAAAAAACGAAGTTATATTGAACAGGAAACCTTTTTTTCTGCGAGGTCGTACAAGGCAATACAATAGTAGTAGATGAATTGAAATTTGCAATATCATTTTGTACAACTATTGCATACCTAATATATCCTTGTTCGCTGCCATAAGGTTCTCCGAAGTCGCACCAATATACTTCGCCTCGTTTTACAGTAGGATAGAGTAAATCATATTCCTCTGTAATTTGAGGTATGAGTGCGACATGCGAAGATGTTTCTTTAACAACAGATTCTCCTTTAGTTGAACTGGAAACAATGTCATCACTTTTAGGAAGGTCAGATTCATTCAGAATAAGTGGAAATACTTCACTAGAGAAGTTTTGAACATTGCTAATGGTTAAACCATTACAAAGTTCATCCAACAACTCATCAGAAACTTCGCCATCTAAAGTGATTACCTGATCAGAAATACTGGCCTTGATTTTATATTTGACAAGCAATTTGCTAACCCGGCATATATCGAATTTTCTTGTTTGTAATTGTAACACTATGTAGCCCTCCTTATTAAATTTTTTTGGTTCTGGTTACAAAATACTTGTAATATCACACTCCTTTTTTTATTGACATTTGCTAGACTCCAAAAAATATATTTTCTGGAATTTTTGCAAAATTATGTTAACATTATATCATAATTTTTTTGCTTTTTCAATAGTATTACCACGTTTTTTGTATTAATAGTATATATTTTGGGATATTTGCCATACAAATTTCGTGATTTCATAGAATTTAATTATTATTATTTTTTGATCAATGAAATTACTATAAATTTATTTACATACTTTTTTCCTCATAATAAATTCCATTCCTTTCCCGCTTCGCTCATAGGCACACATAGTTTATAAAGCTTTTTATTCTTTCAAATTAAAAACCCCCTAATAAAAGATTATTTTCTTTTATTAGGAAGTTTTTATTATTGTATAGATATATTTATATAATTGGTGTCCCCGAGTGGAATTGAACCACCGCAAGACCGGACTTAGGAGGTCCGCGCTCTATCCAACTGAGCTACGAGGACATAGAATATAAAAAATTTTTCTTGCAAAGATATAATAACATACTTTTTTAATAATTTCAACTATATTTTTAAACTATTGTTTTAAAAAATTATGTTAAATAAAATCCAAACCACCAATGAAAATATTTATTGGTGGTTTAGAATCATTTAGTTTTGTCCTGCTTTTTGATTTCCGTCTTCTTTACTTTTCTTCTTAATGAATTGTACAATTAGCGTAATCGACAATGTAATAATCAAGTATACAAACAGCATACCTATATTTTTTGACGCAAAGCCTTTATCTTGCATAACAACTGATTCTTTAACTAATCTAATAGCGTATGTCATTGGCAATAATGAATTGATACCTTGGAATCCCTTAGCAATAGTTTCAACTGGAAATGTTCCGCCAGATGCTGCAAGTTGCAATACTAAGATTACTAAAGCTAAAAATTTTCCAATATCTCCTAGATTCATAATCAAAAATTGTATTATACTCATAAACACTATTGAAATAAATGCACAAGTAAAGTAGTATAATAAGCTATTTGTAACTGTAAATCCAAGACCTACCTTTAATAAAAGACCTGTAATAATTCCTTGAACAATAGCAATTCCAAAGTATAGTAAAATTTGTAAAAAGCTATTGTCTGCATTTTTTCCTAAAAGCTTAAATCTTCTATCTTGATCATAGTAAAGAACAACGTATGCCATCAAAGCTCCAACCCATAATCCAATAGATAAGAATAACGGAGTAAATGATAATCCGTATTGTTCAACTTTTCCATAATCTTTCTCTTCTATTTCAACTGGACCTGATACAAATTTAGATAATCCACTAAGTTTTGTAAGTTCATGTTTTGAGTCTTCTAATCCATTATTAATTTCACTTGTAAATGTTGACGCTCCCTCTCTTAAAGTATTAGTTCCTAAAGCTAATTTATTAGCACCGACGTTTATAGTAGATACTCCTTGTTTCACCCTATTTGAAGAATCCGCAAGTACTTCTAATCCTGTATTTAAGTTAGTACTTCCTCTTTTTAATGTTCCTATTCCAGCTGATAAAACTTCAGTTCCATCTTTTAACTGCTTAGTTCCATTTTCTAACTGAGCACTTCCATTCTTTAAAGTACTTGCTCCCTCTACTAAATCTGTAGCACCGCTTTGTAATTTATTTGTACCATCAGCAAGGCTATTAACTCCGGTTAACAACTGTACTTGCTCCAGTAGAAACCTTAGAAGCTCCAGCAGATAAGGTTTTTGAACCATTATAAATTTTTTCAATATTTGTCTCTAAACTTTCAAGTGTAGTCTCCATTGTTTTTGATCCAGTTTTTAAACTTTCTAGTTTCTTTTTAGTCTCATCACTTGTTAAATTTTTTAATTCTTTGCTATCAAATAATCCTAAAATTGTTTCTACTGCATTTAAATTTCCTTGACTGAGTTCTAAAATTTTAGTATTTCCTATATAAGTGTCTCTCCACGTTTTAAGTAAGGCTCCATAAGTTTTACCAATCTGTTCAGCTTTATCTGCTTGTAGTGCCGGTGTATATTTAGTAGCTATAGTCTTTACAACTGTTGCAATATCATTATCTGTTACTTTACTTAAATTTTTATTTGCTAATAGAGCTACAAAATAAGTATTATAATTTTTTTCAATGTCTTTATTGCTTGATTGCAATGTAGATATTGATTTTTCATTTGATATTTTTAATTTCTGTAGGTCACTAGCTTTCGATCCTAATTGGTTAATTGTAGTCTTAATTTTTTCAATTGAATCTACTGCTTCATTTATCCCTGTATCTATGTTTTTGTATCCTGATTTTGTTTGTTTGATTCCATCATATAATTGTGCTAAATATCCCTCTATTTCGCTTGCTCCTGCTGACACGCTACTTGCTCCATCAGATAAGTTAAATACACCACTTTTCAATTTTTGTGCTCCTGTATTAACCTCATTAGCTCCGGTGTTTAATGTAGATGTTCCATCTTTTAAAGTCGAAAGTCCTTTATCTAAGCTCTCTGTTCCTAATTGTAAATTATCAGCTCCATCAACTAAATTGTTTGCCCCATCATATAAGCTTACAATTGCTTCATCTAACTGTGTACTACCACTATATGCTGCATTTAATCCTTCATCAAATTGCTCATAACTATTATTTAACTCACCTGTTCCATTACTTAATTGTTTAGCTCCATCATCTAGATCAATGGTTCCGCTATTTATTTTGTCTGCTCCATCAGCTATCTCCTGTAAATTAGCTGGTACATCATTTAGATTGTCTGCTAATGTTTCCGTAACCTTTTCAGCAACTTGAGAATTTAAATTTAGCTCTATATTCTTGATTGCAGAATTTATAATTTGTGATGCCAAATAATTTGATTTTTGATTTGGCGAATATGTAATAGTCGTAATTTGCTTATTTTCTTCTTTTGCACTATTTAAATTTTCTGTAAAAGAACGTGGTATCGTAATTACCGCATAATATATTCCATTTACCAGACCATCTTCCGCTTCTTCCTCTGTAACACTTGAAATATTAAATGTACCATTTTCTATCATAGAATTAACTAACTTTTGTCCCTGGTTTTCTCCATCTTTTCCACTATCTAAGTTAACTATTGCAATTTTCATATCTTGTAAATTTCCATATGGATCCCAGTAAGATTTTAAATAAAAAAAACTGTACATTACAGGAATTAATAATACTACTGCCAATACTATGTATTTTAAAACCTTTTTTCTTTTCATTCTATTCCTTCCTTTCTAAACCATATCTTAATATTTTTATAATATTGTCTGCTAACTTTTCGTCATCAATTTCCTCACCTCTCCACTCTAATATTAATGCTATATACATTTTATAAATTAAAAATGCAGTAATATCTATATCATCAACCTGTATAAATCCTTGCTCCACTGCATATATAAGTTTTTTCTTTATATACATATTTATTGTTTCGTCAATTTGTTTTATGCTATTTAAAATTATTGGATTTTTAAAACTTTCTGACTCTTCAATAATTATGTTGAGTAGTTTTCTTTTTTTTCTATAATCTAGCAAACTACATATACCTTTATGTACTTTATCAAAAAAAGAAATATCTTCTGCTTCAATATTATCTACTATTTTTTTCATATTTTGTATCTCTTCATTTATAAAGAAATTAAGAAGTTGTTCTTTACTACTAAAATATGCATAAACCGTCTTCTTTGTAACGCCAGCTGATTTTGCTATTTCATCCATCGAAACTCTTTTATATCCATATTTATTAAAAAGTACTCTAGCACTTTCAATAATTTGCTTTTCTTTCATATTTAATTTCATTCCTCTCTAATACATAAATTTGGGTGAAAAGGACTTAAATTCTATAACATTCAAAATTGTAACTTTTCTTCAATCGTCGTCACTTTAGAAAGTATACTCTTCTAGTATAGAAGTATACCTCTTTTTTATATCTTTGTCAAGTAATTTTATGCATATTATTAATATACTACTAATATAAAAAATATCTGATAAAATATTTTTTATTCTATCAGATACTTTATTTCTTTATTTTACAATATTTTTCATAGCTTCTTTTAATTCCTCTAGTTTAAATGCCGATTCTTCAAAAGAATTTGTTTTAACACCCATGTATAATTTAATTTTAGGCTCAGTTCCTGAAGGTCTAACGCAACACCAGCTATCATTTTCTAATTTGTAATACAAAACATTAGATTTAGGAAGTCCTGTACTCTTTACTTCTCCTGTAATCATATCTTTGTCTATATCTAAACTAATATCCTTAAATTCCAATACTTTATATTCACCTATTTTTTCTGGCAAATTATTTCTCATATTTTCCATCATTTGCTTAATTTTTTTGGCTCCATCACTTCCCTCTAGTACAATTGAAATCTGTCCTTCTTTATAATATCCATATTTTTCATATATATTTATCATTTGATCCCATAAAGTAATACCTTTTGACATATAAAAAGCAGCAGCTTCGCAAAGACTCATTACAGCAGAAACACCATCTTTATCTCTTGCATAATCTCCAATCAAGCATCCATAACTCTCCTCAAATCCAAAAACGTATTTTTTTCCATCGTTTTTTTGTTCTTCTATTTTAATCTGTTCTCCTATAAATTTAAATCCAGTTAATACCTCTCTAAAATCTAAATTATACTCTTTAGAAATAGCTTCGGCTAATTTAGAAGAAACAATTGTGGATATAAGCATGCCATTCTTAGGTAAAATATTTTTTTCTTTCATTTGAGAAATTCTATACTCTGCAATAAGAAGAGCTGACATATTTCCCGTATAGTCCTTATATTCTCCTGTTTTAGTGTCTTTTGCATAAACTCCTAATCTATCTGAATCTGGATCGGTTGCTAACACTATATCACTGTCCACTTTCTTAGCAAGCTCTAATGCCAACTTGAAAGCCTCTTTTGCTTCAGGATTTGGATAATCTACAGTAGGGAAGTTTCCATCTGGTTTTTCTTGTTCAGGTACAACATATATATTCTCAAAGCCTAATTCTTTTAAAATTCTTTGAACCATCTCATTTCCTGCCCCATGAAGAGGAGTATAAACTATTTTTAACTTTTTTCCATATTCCCTCACAATTTCAGGATTTATAACACATTTTTTTAAGGCTTCTATATATTTATCATCAATTTCTTTTCCTATTACATTATATAAGCCTTTACTTACTGCCTCTGTCTCTGAAATTTCTTTTATTACTTTATAATCTTTTATACTATTAACCTCATCCATAATCTCTTTATCAACAGGTGCAATGATTTGAGAGCCATCATTCCAATAAACCTTATACCCATTATATGCAGGTTTATTATGGCTTGCTGTAATCATTACCCCAGCTGTACAACCAAGTTCCCTTACGGCAAAAGAAAGTTCAGGCACTGGTCTTAAATGATCGAATATATATGTCTTTATTCCATTTGCATTTAGAACTAAAGCCGTTTCCTTACTAAATTCAGGCGACATATGTCTCGAATCATAACTAATAGCAACACCTTTATCTTGGGCTCCTTGTTTTATTATAAAATTAGCCAACCCCTGAGTAGCCTTTCCTACAATATATTTATTCATTCTATTGGTCCCTGCACCTATTATTCCCCTAAGGCCTGCAGTACCAAATTCCAATTCTTTATAAAATCTATCTTCGATTTCCTTTTCATTATCTTTTATTTTTAGTAGCTCCGCCTTAGTCTCGCTGTCAAATTCATCACTTTCACACCATTTTTTATACTCTTCTAAATAACCCATAAAAAATCTTCCTTTCTTTTTGGAAAGAGATAAAATTGTATTACTCTTCTCTTTTCCATTTTTTATATAATATAATATTTACTTAAATTTTACAAGTAAAAAATGTTTTTTTTATAAATAAATATATATTTACTGTTACCTTTACGAAAATCACATAAATTTATAAAATATCAACTATCACAAATCACTATTTTAAAATATATAGATTAAATTTAACAGTAAGGAGCCAACCCTATAAGGGTTAGCTCCCATAAAATAGCCATTATAATTTATAATAATCCTCATACAACTTCTTAGCAGTCTCCGGACTATCTACTCCAGTAGCATTCTTAACTGGGGCGAACTCCTCTTCTCTTTTTACCCTAAGAACAGCCATATTATCCAATTCTCCAAAAGCATCAAATAAAAATGCTTCAAATTTATATGCATTAGGTCCTTCTGGTACAATTTTATTTCCATCTTTATCTATATATGTAGCCTTCTTATAAGCAACATGATATGGTAAAGGATTTTTTCCCATTCTCTCAACTGAATTTAAACTAAATAAATTACATAAAATATGAGATTCTCCATATAGTAATTCACCATTTTCATCAGTTGACTCAGCCATCTTCTCAGATATTTCAGTATATTCCACAACTCCAGGTTTTCCATTTTTTCTGCAGAATACTCCTACCTTTTCATGTGCATTAGCTTTAACTACAGATTTTACGGCAGCTTGAACATTTTTTTCAATAGCCATTCCCATAAGAACAGGATCAACCATTTTTACTAAGCAATTATCTATACCGCCAATAAAAATCCATTCTACTCCTAATTCCTTCATTTTATTAATCATACCATTTTTTACTAATGATTCATAAACTCCACCATGTCCATCAGATGCAAGCTTAACTAAACCGTCTTCCCCAATTAAGATTTTGCCTTCTGTATCTAGCATTGGTAATTGCCCTTGCTCAAAGAAATAGATATTTTTCTCATATCCAAAATATTTATTTTTCTTGAAGAATTCTATTGTTTGTTCATTGTTTTCTTTACTTGTCATTATAAACCAAGGGATTTGAACATCATATTTTTTACTCGCTTCTTTTAAAGTATCACATAATAATTCAAATAAAGATTTATGCGAATCTAAACCAATATCAAAAGTTCCTTTTGGTCCTTTATGTCCAAGCCTTGTTCCTTGCCCACCAGCCATTGTAACCGTTGCAAGTTTTCCTTCCTTTATAGCTTTGGTTCCAGTTTCTTCATAAACTTTATATAATCCATTTAATTTATATTTATCCATATATTCTATAGGCTCAATTTTGGCTTCTTCTTGAATATTAGATTTTTTTGTATTATTATATAAACTATTCATTAGTTCAAAATCAATATTTTCAATTTGCTCTAATAATTTCTTCTTACCTTTTTCATCTAATGTATCGTAAAATCTTAAAAGATGTTCCTGATTGTATTTTTTTAATTTCCTTTTGATTTCTTCCATGTTAACTTCCATCTACATTCCTCCTATTAATAGCGTATTGCTAATAAAAAATAATAATACTCCTATTATACATCTTGTATACTTTTTTTTCAATACATTTTTTGAAATTTGTTGTAAGGTTAGTTTAAAAATATTATTAAATCTTTTTTGTATTTAAGACTTCACAATTATCCAAATTAATATCAGTTTCATTTAGTTCATCAACTGAATAACATTCTATAACATTTATATTTATATTATTTTTATTAAAATTAGAAATTATATTTAATATCTCATCTAAATAATTTAAACTCCCTTTTATCACAATTGTAATTTTTTCATTATTATTTAGAAATTTTTTTATATAATCTATCTTTTTTTCTGTGTCATTTTTCCAATTTATATTAAGTATTTCATTTTTATAATTTTCATCTAAGTTAATTCTTTTCAATAATATTTTAACAGTTTCTTCCAAATTATTTTCTGTTAATATAACAAATTTAGTTTCACTCAAATTTTCCTTTATATATGGTAATAATATCATTTCTAAATGAAAATCGTTTGCGTATACGCAACATTTCCTTAAATCGTCTAATTCTTTTGTAATCATACTTTTATCATCCTTTCGCTTCTTTTGCTTTTGGTAAATTTTACCATTATTACAAAAATATGTCAATAATATTTCAAATAAATTTCGTCGTCAAAATTTGACAAATAAAAAATTTTACTTAGATATCTATATATTAAAGGGAAAAAATGTAAATTGCATAATCCATAAATAATGTATAAATATACATATTTAGTAAATAATTAATTTAGAATTATTTTACAAAAAAGTTTATTTTTATATTAGGAGGATTATAATGATAAAATTTTTTAAAAATATAAACTGGAAAGTTTTAAAAAGAATCGCTATTTTTTTTAATTTATTTCTATTATATATATTTATATCTGCATATTCATATGTATATTCTGTTTCTTCAAACTTAGCAAATAATGTTTTTAGATTACATGTGATTGCAAACAGTAATTCCGAAGAGGATCAGCTGCTAAAATACAAAGTTAGAGATAATTTAATAAACTATATGAATACATTATGTGAAAATTGTAAATCTAAACAAGAAGTAATTGATATTTCCAGACAAAATATTAGTAATTTTAAAACTATAGCTGAACAAACTGTTGTATCAGAAGGCTTTAACTACGATGTAAATGTTCAAATAGGAAACTATTCTTTTCCGACAAAAACATACGGGGACTTATCTTTCCCATCAGGATATTACGACGCTTTAAGAATAGAAATAGGTGATGCTTCTGGACAAAATTGGTGGTGTATGTTATACCCTTCCTTATGTTTCGTTGATATGACATCTGGAATCATTCCAGATGAATCTAGGGATGATTTAAAAACATCTCTTTCTGAAGAAGAATACAATTTAATCTCTAACACTGATAATGAATATTACAATTTTAAATTTAAAATAATAGAATTTTTCAACAATAATACTTTAATTACAGCTAAAAATAATAATAACTAATTAAATAAAAACACTTAATTATAAATAATAATAATAAATAATTTTAAAAAATAGTTGTAAAAAAATACAGATTATGGTATAGTAACAAAGTAAATTAAATGTAATTAATAGAAATCAACATATAAATTTTAGGGGGAATACCATTGGATAAATTAGTAATAACAGGAGGAACTCCTTTAAAAGGAGAAGTAACAATTAGTGGAGCAAAAAATGCAGCAGTAGCAATTTTACCAGCAACTTTACTTATTAATGGAATATGCACAATCAATAACTTACCTAATATAAGTGATGTAAAAATATATTGTGAAATACTTGAATGCCTTGGAGCCAAAATAACTTGGAATAGTGCAAACGATATAACAATAGACACACGTTCAATTACCTCAACTGACGCACCTTTAGATTTAACAAGAAAATTTAGAGCATCTTATTATATAATTGGAAGCTTACTTGGAAGAAAAGGTTCTGTAAAAGTAGGTATGCCAGGAGGATGCAAATTAGGTGCAAGACCTATAGACCAGCACATAAAAGGATTTGAAGCGCTTGGAGCAGAGGTTATAGTTGGTCAAGGAAATATTTGTGCAACAGCAAAAAAGCTAACTGGAACTTCAATATATATGGATATAACATCTGTAGGAGCAACGATAAATATAATTTTGGCTTCAGTTCTTGCTGAAGGAACAACCATTATAGATAATGCTGCTAAAGAACCACATATAGTGGATGTAGCAAATTTTTTAAATACAATGGGAGCTGATATTCGTGGAGCAGGGACAGACACCATAAAAATAAATGGTGTAAAAGAATTAGTTGGAAATGCTAACTATTCAATTGTTCCAGATCAGATTGAAGCAGGAACCTTTATGGTAGCTGCAGTTGCTTCAAAGGGTGATATCACACTAAAAAACTGCATAACAAAACACTTAGAATCCATAACGGCCAAGATAGTTGAAGTCGGAGGAATAGTAGAAGATTATGGAGATAGCATAAGAGTTTATTGTAACCATAGACCATATAAAGCCAATATAAAAACTCTTCCATATCCAGGATTTCCTACAGACATGCAATCTCAAATGGGAGTTATTTTGGCAATAGCAGAAGGAACAAGTATAATTAATGAAAGTATATGGGAATCACGTTTTCAATATACAGAAGAACTTAACAAAATGGGTGCTCATATAACAGCTCAAGGTAAAACTGCATTTTTTGAAGGAGTGAATGGACTAAAAGGTGCTCCTGTATATGCAAGCGATTTACGTGCAGGTGCCGCACTTATAGTTGCAGGTATTGTAGCCAAAGGTCAAACAGAAATATATAATTTAGAATATATTGATAGAGGATATGAAAACATTGAGCAAAAATTCCGTAACCTAGGAGCAAAAATTATGAGAGTAAAAGATAATAAAAAAGAGGAAGAATACATATGCTAAATTTTTGTAGTTTATATAGTGGTAGTAGTGGAAACTCTCTATTTGTGGAAACTGAAAATACTAAATTATTAATAGATGCAGGTGTTAGCCTAAAAAAAATTGAAGATGCTTTACGGAAATATAGGAATTTCCCCTTCTTGCTTAGATGGAATTTTAGTAACACATGAACATTCTGACCACATTAAAAGTGTTGGAAGTCTATCAAAAAAATTCGATATTCCCGTTTTTACAACTAGAGAAACTTTTGATGCAATGGATAAGCAAACACAAAAAATTTCATACAATAACATTAAAAAAATTAATATTGATGAAGACTTTTCTATAGGCGAGATAAAAATTTCAGCATTTTCTATACCACATGACGCTGCAAACCCCTGTGGTTTCAACCTTTCAGATGGCAGCAAGAAAATTAGCATTGCAACAGATATAGGCCATATGAATAATTATATTTTACATCACCTAGAAGGAAGTAAATTTGTACTTTTAGAAGCAAATTACGACCCTGAGGTTCTAAAATGCACAAGATATCCATATAAATTAAAAAGCAGAATTGCAGGTCCAACAGGACATCTTTCTAATTCAGTAGCAGGAAAAACCATAAACTTTTTAATAAAAAATGGTTTAGAAACAGCTATTCTTGGACATTTGAGCAAAGAAAGTAATTTCCCAGAACTTGCGTATCAAACTGTTATTGACGAAATTATAGCTTGCGGAACAGATTCATCAAAATTTAATTTATCTGTAGCAAATAGAGATTTCCCAGGTAAAGTAATCAACATTTAGATTTAATTATTAAATATAAAACACATGATTATTTTATATTCTATTTTTAATATATATTTATGTAGAGAAAATAAAACAAAAGTTACAACTAATTAATTCGGGGCATGAATTAATTTTTTAAATCTTTTAGGGGGAAATCTTATTTTCTCTACAAGATTAAAAACAAATTAGTAGATTCTTATAGAATTAATTTTTTTCTTGATTTATTTTTATTTTTAAAATTATTGATAAAAAAACAATAAGAGTGATTTTTACTATGAAAAAAATTAAAATAAATAATAATATTGACTTCATGAACATAAAAATTCCTTTTTTAACTTTTTTGAATTAATTATCATCTTTTGTATAAACTACAAATTTAATTTCTTAATTTGCATCTCTGTTTATATATTACATCAAAAAATCAAAAAAGTCAAGAAAAACCTTACGACAAAAATCTCCAAATTACTACAGATGCAATGACTCCAGTGATATCTGCTAAAAGAGAGGCCCATAATATAAACCTTGTTTTCTTTATTCCAACACTACCTGTATATACCGCAATAGTGTACAATGTTGTTTCTGTAGACCCCATTATTGTAGCTGCAATTAATCCAATTTTAGAGTCCACACCATTTGTTTGCATTATATTTGTTGCAATAGCAGTAGATGCACTTCCTGAAATTGGCCTTAACAAAGCAAGTGGCATTATTTGGCTCGGAATATTAAGTAAATTTAATACTGGATTCATAAAATTAATAATTAAATTTAAAATACCTGAATTACTTAGACACTCTATCGCCAAAAATAATCCAATTAATGTTGGAAAAATTGATATTACAATTTTTAGACCTTCTTTTGCTCCTCGGATGAAAGTATCAAAAACATTTTTTCTTTCTAAAATTCCATATAATAAAATTATTAAAATAATAGTTGGAGTTGCTATACTAGACAAATAATTTATAAATTTCAAAATACAATACCTCACAATTTTAGTTTTATACATATTTTTGTAACAGTAATTCCCACAACTGCAGCACAAATTGTGGAAAACCATACTGCAAAAATAATTTTCGTTGGATTACTACTTCCTAAAGACATTCTTATTGCAATAACAGTAGTTGGTATTATTTGAATAGATGCTGTATTTAAAATAATAAAAGTTGCCATATCATCTGTTAACCTATTTTTGTCTTTATTTTTTTCTTGCATTTTTTTCATTGCTTTAAGTCCTAGAGGGGTTGCTGCATTTCCAATTCCCAACATATTTGCTATAATATTCATTGAAATATCATTCTTTATTTTATCATCATTTTTACTTTCTGGAAATAAAAAATTTATTAACGGACTTATCATTTTATTTAAAAAAATCATTAATTTGGTATCAGATGCAATCTCTACAATCCCATTCCACAGACATATTGTGCCAAATAAGGTTAATGTTAATTCCACCGTTTTTTCAGTAGAATTAAATATAGAACTATTTATACTTTCAATATTCCCACTTATAATTGAATAAAATATAGATAAAATTATCATAATAGGCCAAATTAAATTTAACATATATAAATATCTCCTCAAATAAAGCTTATTCAAAAATGGAAAAAATTAGCACAAAAATATATAAATTTATTGACCCTCTCCGCAAATTATGGTATATTATAGCTATACGATAAAACTGGAAAAAAATGTAATAATTAGGAGGAGAGAAAAATGAAATCAACAGGAGTAATAAGAAAAATAGATGAATTAGGAAGAATTGTAATTCCTAAGGAAGTCAGAAAAAAACTTGAAATAGATATAAAAGATTCCATAGAAATTTATGTAGAAGGCAATGCTATCCTTTTAAAAAAATACGAACCAGGTTGTATCTTTTGTGGTAGTTCTAGAAATTTAAATACATATAAAGATAAGTTAATTTGTAAAAAATGTTTAGAACAAATCTTAGAAATTACCAATGAGAGTGATGTTTAAGTTATTTATACAATTATATAATATATTTTGAAAAATAGAGAATATGGATCATTCTAGTTTTCTTTAAACCGAATATAGAATCTCCTATTCTCTATTTTTTATTTATTACATCTTTATGGTAAATAAATTTTCTTTATATAAAAATCTATTTTTTTTCTATAAATTTAATATAAATTTCATTTTTACTAACTTCCCTATCCTTTGCTATCTTTTTAATTATATCTTTCTTATTTAATCCCTGATTTTGATAATACTTATAATGATCTTCTAAAGATATACTATTTAGATAATTTTCTTTTTTTTGGACATGAGCTCCTTCTATTAAAATAATTATTTCACCTTTTAAATACTTTGCTCTATCTATAATTTCATCTATGCTACCCCTAATAAATTCCTCATGTATTTTCGTAAGCTCTCTTGCAATTACAACTTTTCTTTCATTTAAAAATTCTTTTAAGTCTCTTAAGGTATTTTCTAATTTATGTGGTGCTTCATAAATTATTATAGTTTTAGTCTCATTTTCAATTTCTTCTAATTTTTCTTTTCTTAATTTTTTATTCAATGGTAAGAAACCAAAAAAAGTAAATTCTTTTGTATCTAATCCAGAACAAATTAATGCATTAATTGCTGCACATGCTCCAGGAATTGGAATAACTTCAATATTTTCATTTATAGCCTCCTTCACAATTACCTGCCCTGGATCAGAAATACCTGGGGTTCCCGCATCTGACACAATTGCGATATTTTTTCCCTCTTTTAATTTTTGTATTATATTATCTTTTTTTATATCCTCATTATGTCTATGATAACTTACAAGTGGCTTTTTTATCTCAAAATAATTTAATAATTTTAATGTATTTCTTGTATCCTCGGCAGCAATTAAATCAACCTCTTTTAAAATTCTTATAGCTCTTAGAGTCATGTCTTCCAAATTTCCAATTGGTGTTGCCACTATATATAATTTTCCGTTCATATTTTTACTCCTCTTATATTTTTAAATTTATTTAATTATTTTTTATTTCTTAATTTTGTTTAAGAAATTTTAATATTTTTATTTTTTATCATATATTTTTAATATTTCATCGGTATAGTTTCCATTTTCATCATATATGTATAAATTATTTTCAACCTTTAAAAATAAATTTCCATTTTTTACAGCTTTAATTAGCACTAATTTTGGTTCTTTATTTTTATTAGAAAAAATAAATCGAATATTTTTAGGTTCTATTTTTTTCAATCTTAAATAAGATAAAATATCTACTAATCTTTCTGGTCTATGAATCATATATAATTCACCTGAATTTTTGAGCAAATAATAACTAATATCTATAAAGTCTTCCAAACTTGCCGTAATCTCATGTCTTGAAATTACTTTTTTTATATCTTTATTTATTATTCCTGTATTCATCTTCTTATATGGTGGGTTCATAACAATCACATCAAAACTATTTCCCTCATAAATATTTTTTAGTTTTAAAATATTGTCATTTATAATTTCTATTTTATCTTCCAGATTATTTAACCTAACACTTTTTCTTGCCATTTCAGCTACATCTTGCTGAATCTCTACACCGACTATTTTTTTTGCATTTGTTTTGGCAGATAACAAAATAGGAATAATAGCAGTGCCTGTTCCCAAATCTATAACATTGGAATTATTTTTTATATTTTTAGCAAAATTTGTCAACAATATACTATCAATTCCAAAACAAAATCCAGATTTATCTTGAATTATTTTTAATCCTTTATATTCTAAATCATCAATTCTTTCATTTTCTTTTAAAAAAATTTCCATTTTATATACATTCCTTCTATCTTAAACTCACATAAATAAAAACTTTACATATTATATATTAAAAAAGGAAGTTTTTCAATGAATAATTTAATTTTTAATAATAATTGTGGTGATAATTTTCCACCAAAACCAAAAAAAAATAAATTCGATATTAAAAAATTTCATCAAAATACAATGAACTCTTTAAATGAAGTAGAATATTTTTTAAGAGATTTTCAAAGATTTAAAAATTATATTAAGTTATATAAAATTTTAAAATAGTATTCTAACTGTCATTTATAAATTAATTAAATTTTTTATTTTATAAATAATTTAATTAATTATTTATTTTATTTTTATAATTTATTTATTTATTTTTTCTATTTTATTTTTTATAATTAATTTAATTATTTTTTTATTTTATTTTTTATAATTTATTTAATTATTTTTTTCTATTTTATTTTTTATAATTTATTTAATTATTTTTTTCTATTTTATTTTTATAATTTATTTAATTATTTTTTCTATTTTATTTTT
>CANQFW010000021.1 GCA_947599995.1 uncultured Clostridia bacterium | reverse complement strand
ATATAGAAATCCCAAAAGATGCAGAAGTAATTGATGTACTACACCCTACCACCCCTCATGGAGTATTTAGAGCAAATGAATATAATCATGGAAATCAAAAAGTTTATGATGAAGTAATGAAAATTTTGATGGAAATTAAATAAATAATAAAAATTTTTTATAGCCATTATTTGAGCTTAGGAGGAGTAAATTTGGAAAGAGAACTTGAAAATAAAATATTTATGTTTGATAAATACATAAACAAAGATGATATGGAAGAAAACATAAAAAAATACATAGAAATATTGAAAAATAAATATCCAAATGCAGTTATTACTAGAGAATTTTATAAAGGTCAAAACATTCTTGTAAGAGCCACAGAAATAGAACATAAGACAGTTATTACAAAACAAAACAGTAAAGAAAAAGAGATGGATGATTGGTATATAAGACAAAGAGGAGAAAGATAAATGAAAGAATTATTAAAAATAGTAGCAAAGAAATTATTTTTTTGGTCTATTATCGTAAATACAATTTATTCGATTGCAGATTATGGAGAATCGTTTGCTTTATCATATTTTGGAACAAGTCCTTTATTATTAGATAAAATTATAAAATTAACTATTCTTTTAGTGGCAATTGAAATACTTAAATTGGTTACAGGAAAAATAGGCTCTTATATTGATAATATAAATGAAACAAAAACACAAACTGCGATAGAAAAATATTATTTTAGGAAGTTACAATCAATGACCATGGAACAAATTTCAAATATACATACAGGATATATACACAAGTTAATAACTAATGTATCAAGGTATTTTTTTGAAATAACTTGGCAATTTGAAATTAGCGTAATACCATTAATAATAGGTGGAACATCAATACTTATAATGATTTGCAAACAATCAATTATGACTGGAATAATCTGTATCATAATATCAGCTTTAGCAGTATTTACAAAATATAAAATGATAAAAAATATGCAGAAGTATCAAAAAAAAGCAAATGAAGCATCATCAAAATATAATGCGAAGTTTATAGACTTTATTCAAAATATTATAGCTGTAAGAAAACTAAATATAGGAGAATTTTGTGAAGATAAAATTACGGAAAATTCAAATGAATATTTGAAAACGACAAAAGTAAGCGAAAGAAAAAGATCATCATCAAATGGTGTTTTTACTGGATTAATGGACTTATTATATTTAGTAATCTTAATAGTTGCAATAATGATGACAGCTAATGGTGAAGATGCTTTACCATATATATTATTTTTTATAACAGCATTAGGAAAATTATATTCAAGCTTAAATAGTTTAGTTAGATTGATTGATATGAGTGAAAGATTTAAAACATCTAAAAAACAATTGGATGAATATTTTAAAGATAGTAAAGAAACAAAAATATTTGACAATTTTGAAACTGTAAAGATGAAGAATGTGTTATTCTCATATACAAAAGACTCGGCTAACATAAAGATACCAGAATTCATACTACAAAAAGGTGATAAGATAAGCATAATGGGAGAATCAGGGCAAGGAAAAACAACTGTTATGAACATTTTGGCAGGTTTATATCCTTTGGAAAATGGAAAATTATTAATAGATGGTAAAGAAATAAAAGATAGCAGACTAGATTTAGTATTTGTATCACAAGAAGTAGATTTATTCGATTTAAGCATAAGAGATAATCTATGTCTAGGCAAAGAAATATCTGATAATAAAATATTGGAACTATTAGATGAGGCAGGGTTGACAGGTTGGTATAAAGAATTGCCACAAGGTTTAGATACAATGGTTGGAGAAAGAGGAATAAAATTATCAGCAGGACAAAAACAAAGATTAAATTTAATTAGAGGAATATTAATTGATAAAGATTTATATTTCTTTGATGAACCTACATCTAATTTAGATGCAATATCTGAAGAAAGAATTACGAATATGATAGAAAAATATTTAGATGATAAAACATATGTAATTGTAACACATAGATCAAGATTAAAAGAATTATGTAATAAACATTATATTTTTGAAGAACACATAATGAAAGAAATAGTAAATGTTTAGGGGTTGTTATGAACGAAAATACTAAAAAAGTTGTAAAAATGATTATTTATTATGTTATTGCAAGTTGTGAAAAACAAGATATACAGCAATGTAGAGAGGTAATCAATATACAATATGATATGGTTTCTAATGGAGTGAAAGATGAATATTTAGATAATTTAATTAATATTTTTCCAAAAGGACATGATGTTCAAAATTTATATGAAGAAATTAGTAAAAATGGAATTGATGAAATGATTTCTGCCTATAATGGTGCTTTACTAGCTTTTTAAAAGCTGATGAAATAGATTTTTCTAAAATAGAAAATGATGAGGATGTTGAAAGAATAGTAAATGAAATTATGAGTAAGGAATAGGTGCTTTTATAGAAAGAAAATATATAGTAAAATCATTTATTTTCAGGACTAAGAACAAATACATCAGCTTGTTTTTTTGATAAAAAGATGTTAAAATATATGTAGGTGGGGATGATTATGGGAAATTGGTTTGATAAATTAAAAGATGAAGATAGTTCAAAAAACACAACAGATCAAACAACTGCTACAGAAAAATGGGCAAGAAAAACTGATGAGTAAGCTAAACAGAAAGAACACCTAAAACATAGTTGGGATATATCAGAAGAAGCTATGGCTAAAATAGAAAAAAAGCTCAAAATTAATTCTTTAAAATTTAAAGGACTAGATACATTAAAAGAAGAATGGGTGCAAAAGAGTCCATCTGAATTGATAAGATTGGCAAGAGATATAGGGGCTGTATTGAATGATAAAAGAGATAATGATGAAGATATAGATATAGATACAACTTTATTGAGTTATTTAGATGAATTACGAAGAATATTAGAAGATAAAAATACCAGTGGACCAGAAATTGCTCAAATACCATGGGCATGTAAAACTGCAGCAGAAATACAAAAAGAAAAAGATGAAGAAATTAGGAAAGCAGAAGCAAAACAAAAAAGACTAAAGGAATTAGCCAGAATAAAACTTTATATAGATAAAATGCAAGAAAAAGCAAAACAACAAGCACGAAAAAAGCAAAAAGAATTAGAAGAAATGGAAGAACATCATGGTATGTCAATGTAGATAAAAATTTCAAAATCGGAGGAAAAAAATGTTAGAAGAAATTTTTAAGAAACTAGAAGGTAAATCATTTGATGAATATGTAAGTTCATTGAACGGAGATGAATTAAGAGATTTCTTAATATTTATAAATGCGAAAGTAAGAGAAATAGACACAGAAGATGGCGGTTTATTTCAAGATGAAGGTAGGTATCTTGAAGATGGTACATATTTAGAATACAGAATGAATGTTGGTGGTGAATTAATAGCACCTAGAAAAGAGGTTCAAGATAGAAGTTTTGAAAAAATGGCAAGTATGTTAAAGAATGTAAGTAATAACCAACATAAGGCAATAGTTATGTATACACTAATAAACTATTTACATTTATTTCAAGATGGAAACGGAAGAACATCAAGAATGGTTTATGATTTACTATCAGGAAACATAAGAGATGGTGAACAAGATGCACAATATTATACTCATGAAAAAGGAAAAAAAGTTGGAAATAGGCAAACATGGGATAATTCAAGAAACGCTCAAGAAGCACGTGTTGTTTCAACAATTGCTAGTGAATTTTTAATGAAATATTTATTAAATGAAGGTTTAATTAGTAGTCAACATGAAGAACTTTCTAAACATATTAGGATTAAAACAATGTGTTCAGGAGAGTCAAAGGGGATTTATATAAGTGATGAAAATAAATCTCAATTATCACGAAAAACATTGGAACATTTAAAAAAAGCTTTAAAAGATAATAATGAATCAATATCTACATCCGCATTATCATTGCTTATAATACTTACCCAAAAGGGAAATCTACAACCATTAAAGAATTATTACTTTAATAAAGAATGGGAAGTAGATGATGGATTGGTTAGAAATTGCATAAATATAGGAAATAGTAGAGATGACGAAGACCTGGAAATATTTGGAGAATATCCAAAAGATTTAGCTGAAAGAACATTTGAAGGCTGGACACCACAAGATTATTTAAAATTAGTAGATATAACTGATAAAATAAAGGAATGTATAATAGATTTAGTTATTGATTTTGCTGAAAAACCTGAAAGTTTTAAATACGATCAAAATGGAAGAAGTGTTATAGATGCTTTAATAGCAGAAAAAATATTAAAGGATAGATGTGAAGTTGAAATATATCATGCTCCATTTGAGATAGATAAACAAAGTAGAGTTTATGAAAGTATTGGTCAAATTAGAGGAATTTTAGATAAACCAAGAACATGTGATGAGGAGAAAATTTTGATAGATACTTATGAAAAAGGCAAAGTAAAAAGCTCAGACTTAAGTGGAGCTAGAAAAATAATTGAAGATACACTAGAACAAACAAAACAAAATGATGTTAATAAAGAAAATGATTCGGAGGAAACAGAATGGTGTGTGTAAATACAAAAGAAATATATTCTGAGGTATATAGTATATTAAATTTGTTAGGTGATAAATATATAAATAGTTTACCAAAGAGCTTATATAATATGATAAAGACTGAAAAAATGAATACATATAATCCTAGCTATGATGGAACAATCCCATTAACTAAACAGAATATAAAAAAGGAAAGCCTTTCAATGATTGCGTTATTTCATATAAATTATTGGTGTGAAAGCAATTTAGATAAGGAAGAGTTACGAAAAATATTTAATGAAAATGAGAGTAAATATCAAGATGAACTTAGAGAAAAATACAATCCGGATAACTTGTTTAAAAGAAATACACAAGAAAAATATATACAACAAGATAATGTATCTATGATAGAATATAAAGAATCAATTTTTACAAAAATTAAAAACTGGTTTAAACGGACTTTTTAATAAATAGAAATAGTATGAAGGCAGGTAAAATCCTGCCCTTTTATCTTTCTAAATCTCACTCTAAATCTTTTTGTTTTTCTTCAAAATCTAATTGTTTTACTGGGTCAATATAAGTATGTGTATCTTCTTGAAAAATTTTAACTAATCCTTTTGATTCTCCAATTCCAAATTTATGGCAAATCCAATCTATAAATTTTTCTACTGTTTCATAGAATTTATCAATAATTTTGTGTAAATGCTTGTTTTCTTTTTCTAATGATTTAATTTTAATTTTATTTTTATTTTTATTTTTATATTCATAGCTAATGTCCAATTCTTTATTTTCAAATTCTTGTTCTAATTCTCGTTTTCTATTATCAAATTTTAAATCAAGAGTATTACTTTTCTTTTTATATTCGTGTTCAAGAATTTTTACTGAATTGTGTAATTCTTCGTTATCAGCAAGTATTTCATCTCTTTCTTTTTGATATTTTTCGGCTTCTTCAATAACTATTGCTTGTTTTGATAATTCTTTGTGTAAATTTATATTTTCTTGATGTAGCCTATTGATTAGATTATCTTTGGGTTTTATAATTTCGTTTATAATTTTTTCATCTCTGTTAATCATAACTTTTTTTATGCTTTGCAAACCAAATAAAAGCATAGATTTTATAAACTCTACACTTCCATTTGGTTTTATTGTAGTTATTCTATATCTAATTATAGTTTAAAGCTTACTAATTTCTTTAATTTTTTACTTTCGTCATAAAGAAATGCTAATCTGGCGAATATTGGGCATAAGATTTTGCCACAGTATTTGGAACAAAAATTGGAGCTTTAATAGCTTCTTTTTTTATACCCTTTTTTCTTTTTATATACCCATTTTAAACTAAACAATAGAATACATAGTAAAATGCATTACAGATGCAAATATGGTATTCGCCATAAAGCATAAAAATACAATAATTGGAAATACTTACAATTAGAGGAGTGAACGTAATGCAAGAACAAAAGTTAAATAGTAAAGCCAAAAAAATATATAAAAAGAAAAATGATTTTAAAATAAATATAATATTTAATGAAAATGGAGAAAATTTAGAAAATATTATAGAAAGAGCATTTAGCAATTATATATTAAGAAATAATAGTACAAATTAGTAAAATTAATAGCAAAACAAGAGATAATATGATATAATACTTAGCAAGAGTATCAATATTATCTCATTATTTTTAGCAGGAAGGAGGAAAAATGAGCTTAAATATAATGAATAATATTGAATATAAAGTAGGCATATATATTAGACTTTCAAAGGAAGATGAAGAAAAAGAAAAATATTCAGAAAGTGAAAGTGTACAAAACCAAAGAACATTACTTATGCAATATATCAAAGAAAACAAACTAAATTTCATTGCAGAATATGTTGATGATGGTGTAAGTGGTACAAGTTTTGATAGACCTGCATTTAATAGAATGATAGCAGATATTGAAACAGGGAAAATCAATATGGTTATTACAAAAGATTTATCAAGACTTGGCAGAAATTATGTACAATCAGGTCTTTATATCGAAGATTACTTTCCAGAACATAATGTTAGATTTATAGCTATCTTGGACAATATAGATACTGCTTATGATACATCAAATAATGATATTGCACCATTTAAGTCTATATTAAATGAAATGTATGCTAAAGATACATCAAAGAAAATAAATAGTGTTTTGCAATCAAAGAGAAATCTTGGAGAATATTTAGGAACAGCGCCTTATGGCTATAAAAAAGATCCAGAAAATAAATACCATTTAATAATAGATGAAGAAGCAGCAAATGTTGTAAGATTGATATATGAAAAATATTTAGCAGGTTTTGGTACAATGCAAATAGCAGATTACTTAAGTAAAAAGAAGATTCCAATTCCATCAGATTATAACAAGAGAAAAAGAGGAACAAAGTCTTTAACTTATGGACTATGGCAACAATCTACAGTACGATTTATTCTTTCAAACGAAATATATACAGGAACAGTTATACAAGGAAAGAGAAAAAAGGTAAGCTTCAAATCAAAGAAATTTATAAATTTACCTGAAGAGGATTGGGTAAAGGTAGAAAATATGCATGAAGCAATTATAAGTAAAGAAGATTTTGAAAGAGCAAAGAAAGTAATTGAGGCAACAAAAGGTTCAAGAGTGGTTCAAAATGATTATTTATTTAAAGGATTACTTAGATGTTATGACTGTGGAGGTTATATTGGAATTAGAAGTCCAGATAAAAACGGAAATATTTATGGCAGATGTCAAAGATATGGAAGATTTGGAAAATTTGATGTATGTTCGCCACACAATTTCAATTATCAAGTTTTTGAAGAGCAAATGTTAGAAGTTTTAAGAGAAGTTTGCAAAGAATATACTAATACAAAAAAACTAGAAGAAATTGCAAAACAATCGAAATCAAAACAGTCTGAAAAATTTAATATAAAAAAGCAGATAGATTTTTTTAAAGAGACAATAGAAAAAGAAACTAGAAAGTTGGAATTAATGTATGATGACAGATTGGCAGGAATTATTACTCTTGATGAATATATGAAAAATGCAAATAGAATAAAAGAGACTGTAAAAGGGTATGAACAAAGCATTAAAGAACTTGAACAAGAACTATCTGGAGAAGATGATAAAACAAAAAGTGAAAGTAGATTAGATAATTTAATAGAAGAATTTCTTAATATGGAAAAACCAACAAAAGAAATCATAAGAGAGTTTATAGAAAAAATAGAAATTCATAGTGACAAGCAAGTTGATATTTATTTCAATTTTAAACCACTACAAGAAGTTAATAATAATTTAAATAAATTTATATGTGCTAAAAAGAAATATGAGATTAAAAGTGCGTAATTGATATTAAATTTGCTATAGACTTGCTAATATATAATATTTCGCAGTACCGCGTAAGCGACCAAACGAACGAAGTGAGTGCGATTGGAGCAACTTACAGACTAGAAATTTTAAAATCTGGAAGTTGCGACACACAAGGTACAAGAAAATTATATATCAGCAAGGTTAAAAGGAAAATGGATTTAACAACAATACACACATGCCAGCTGTTGGGTAATAATTGCAGAGAGTATGTTAGGATTTGGAGAAAAGGCGTTAGAACTATATAAAATGATAAACCCAATAGAGCATGCCAGAACAAAGGAGGCAGCAAAAAAATATAAAGTAGAACCGTATGTAATTGCTGCAGATATATATGGAGCTCAAAATTTAGCTGGAATGGGAGGATGGACTTGGTATACAGGTTCTTCGAGCTGGTTTTATAAAGCAGGAATAGAGCATATTTTAGGATTTACAATTGAGGAAAATAAACTTAAATTTAAGCCTTGTGTACCTAAGAGTTGGAAGGAATATACTATTAGGTATAGATATCTGAGAAGTATTTATAATATCAAAATCTGCAATATTAGTGGGAATAATGTTGTGAGCAAGGTTTTAGTTAATGGAGTTGAATGTGATAATGGGATATTATTAGATGGAAGCGGCAAAATTTTTAATGTGGAGGTTTTCATTTAATATAATGTTGAGGATATGTATTATGTGCTAATATATATCCTCTTTTTATGCTCTTATTAAGGAAACGTATGTGAGTTATCCTAATATATTCTAACATTAATAATGTTACATTATTTTTTACATAAATTTTTACTTTTAGAATATTTTAATTATATCATTATAGTATAAAATATTAATTAATGAGCAAATTTTTATTCAAACTTCAAAAATTCCCTAGACAAAGCTAAAAAAATGTGTTAAAATATAACTCGTTAAATTAAAACCCTTACTCACTTTTAATGTGGGTTATATAGCCAGAAGGAGGTGTAAATGATGAACAAATACGAAAGTATTGTCATTGTTAATCCAAATTGTACCGAAGAAGCTCTTAAAGCTTTAGAAAGTAAATTCACAGGATTAATAAATGAAAATGGAAAAGTTGAATCTGTAGAAAATATGGGTAAAAAAAGATTAGCATACGAAATAAAAAAGAACAAAGAAGCCTTTTATATGCTAATAAATTTTGAAGCTAAACCAGATTCTATAAAAGAGCTTGAAAGAAATTACAGAATTGCAGACGATGTATTAAAATTCATTGTAGTAAGAAAAGACGCTTAAGTAAAAAAGAAAAATTAATTTACATGTAAATAAGAAATTAAATAAAGAAGAGGGGGCCTTTATTTAAAGAAAGGTAGGAAAAAACAATATGAACAAAGTAATTTTAATGGGAAGATTAACAAGAGACCCAGAGGTAAGATATACTCAAACAAATAACACTTTAGTTGCAACATTTTCACTTGCAGTAAACAGAAGATTTGTTAGACAAGGAGAGGAAAGACAAGCAGATTTTTTTAACATAGTTGCTTGGAACAAACAAGGAGAATTTTGTAGCAAATACTTTAAAAAAGGTCAACAAGTAGGTGTAATTGGAAGATTACAAACAAGAACATGGGATGATGACAAAGGAACAAAACATTATATAACAGAAGTTATTGCAGAAGAAGTTTATTTTGCAGATAGTAAAAAAGAAGGCGACAATGCAGGAACATCTTTTGAAAGCACGTTTGGAACATCAATCCCAGGAGGAGTGGATCAAGCTTCAGATTTTGAAATGTCAGCAAGTGATGATCTACCATTCTAATTAAAATAGGAATAGGGGTGAAAATAAAATGGCAGACAAGAAAAACAGAAAAAATAATAGAAACAATAAAAATTATGATGAGGATTTTAATCCAAGATTCAAAAAACAAAAAAAGAAAGTATGTCAATTATGCAGTGACAAGAACTTTGTTTTAGATTACAAAAATGCAGATATTATGAAAAAATTTGTAAATGACAAAGGTAAGATATTACCTAGAAGAACTACAGGAGCTTGTAGCAAACATCAAAGAGACATTACTTTAGCTATAAAAAGAGCTAGACATATTGCTGTGTTACCATACTCTCAAGATTAATAAATATTTTATATAAATAGGGGCAAATAATTAAATTATTTGTCTCTTTTTTTATACTCTATGAAAGTCATCGTTAAAAACGATAGACTTGACGTAGAGGAAAAATATGCAAACGTCACAAATCCTAAAAGAAATGCTTTGTAGAATTTGCTAGTCCGTTTTTTTCTTTTCAAAGTTAAGAGACCAAAGTGAGAATTGATTATAATCAAGTGATGCATATTAATCAGCTATAATAATACAAAATTTTTAAATTATAGAAAGCATAAATTGATATTGCTAAAAGCCATAATTTTTGATAAAATACAATAAAAAAGATACGAGGATGATTTAAGTTGAAATTATTAATTACAGAAAAGCCATCAGTTGCAAGAGAATTTGCAAAGGTATTAAAGGTAAATGCAAAATCAAAAGGAAATTATTTAGAATCTGATGAATGGATAATAACGTGGTGTGTGGGTCACCTAGTAACTATGAGCTATCCAGAAAAATATGATGATAAATTAAAACAATGGAGATTGGATACATTGCCTTTTTTACCAAAGGACTATAAATATGAAGTAATTGAGCGTGTTCAAAATCAATTTGATACAGTAAAGGAGTTATTGCAAAGAGAAGACGTAGAAGAAATTTATAATGCTGGGGATTCTGGACGTGAAGGAGAGTATATACAAAGATTGGTCTTTATGATGGCAAAGCCAAATCCAAAAGCAAAGATAAAAAGGGTTTGGATTGATTCTCAAACAGAGGAGGAAATTTTAAGAGGAATAAAGGAAGCAAAAGACCAATCTGAATATGACAGCATTTCTGATAGTGCATATTTAAGGGCAAAAGAGGATTATTTAATTGGAATTAATTTTTCAAGACTACTTTCTATAATTTATGGTAGAAGGATTGCAAATAAATTAAACCAAGATTATTTTGCAATATCTGTTGGAAGAGTCATGACATGTGTTTTAGGAATGATTGTATCAAGAGAAAGAGAAATTAAAAATTTTAAAAAAGCTAAATATTATAAAATAATTGGAGAATTTGAAAATGATAAAGGAAGTTTTAAATTTGAATGGAAGGTAAATGAAAAATCAAAAGTTTTCAATTCACCATTGTTATATAATGAAAATGGTTTTAAAAATGAAGATGTTGCCAAAAAATTTATTGCATACTTATCTGGAAAAGAGGCAATTGTTACAGATTTAAAAAAGAGTAAGCAAAAAGAAAATGCTCCACTTCTATTTAATTTAGCAGAAATACAAAATGAATGTACAAAACGTTTTAAAATAAAGCCAGATGAGACTTTAGATGTGATTCAAACATTATATGAGAAAAAACTTGTAACGTACCCAAGAACAGATGCAAGGGTTCTGTCAACCGCCGTTGCTAAGGAAATAGGAAAAAACTTAAATGGAATTGTAAAAGGATTTAAAGATGAAGAAACTAGAAGTTTTATAAATAAGATGATCCAGGAAAAATATTCAACAAATATTATAAAAACAAAATATGTAAATGACAATAAAATCACGGATCACTATGCAATAATTCCAACAGGACAAGGCTATGAAAACTATGAATCACTTACATATTTGCAAAAGCAGGTTTATAAGCTTATCATAAATAGATTTTTAGCAATATTTTATCCTCCAGCAGAGTATAACAAAATTAATGTTACATTAAATGTAGAAAACGAAACTTTTTTTGCAAGTGGTAAAGTATGTATTAAAAGAGGATATCTAGATATATTAAAGCCAGAAAAAGTATCCAACAAAAAAATAGATAGTACAGAAGAAAAAGATGACAATTTTGAAAATATAAATGAAACTAATAATTCAAATTTGGAAATATTAAAATTCCTTAACAAAGATGAAAAATTACATCAAAAAGATTTTGAAATAAAAGATGCAGAGACATCACCTCCATCTAGATATAATTCTGGAACAATAATTTTAGCAATGGAAAATGCAGGAAAACTAATAGAAGATGAGACACTTCGTGAACAAATAAAGGGTGCGGGAATTGGTACTAGCGCTACTCGTGCGGAAATTATAAAAAAATTAGAAAAAATTCAATATATAAAAATAAATAGTAAAACTCAAATAGTAACACCGACCCAAAAGGGTGAAGAAATATATGATGTTGTACTTCAAGCAATGCCAGATATGCTTAATCCAAAACTTACAGCAAGTTGGGAGAAAGGGCTAGAGATGGTTGCTAAAAAAGAGATTGAACCAGATATATTCATGCAAAAATTAGAAAATTATATCAATGCAAAATTTAATAAACTTGTTGTAAAGATGTGATTTTTTCAATTTTACTATGTCAGATAAAGTTATGCTATCAAAATACGAAAGAATAAAAACATTTAAAATATAAAAGAATAATAAAATAAAATTGAAGCATAATATAAAAAAAGAGAAAGGATAAAGTTATGGAATATAATAAACAAGAAATAAAACAAGGCATAACACTACATTCAATAAATACTAATAAGTTTAAAACAAATCTAATTGCTATATTTTTAACTACGCCACTAACAAGAGAAAATGTAACCCATAATGCTGTTTTATCATCTACGCTAAGAAGGGGAAATAAAAATTTAAAATCACAAGAAGAAATAAGCAAAAGATTAGAGGAAATGTATGGAGCAAGTTTTGATTGCGGAATCGATAAGATAATAGATAATCATGTTTTAAAATTTTATATAGAAAGTGTAAATGATGCTTATTTGCCAGAAAGTGCAGAAAATATTTTAAGGGCAAGTATTGATTTAATTTCAGATATGGTATTTAATCCATTAATTGAAAATGGTTCGTTTAATGAAGAATTTGTGAATCAAGAAAAAGAAAGTATAAGACAAAGAATAAACAGTAAAATTGATAATAAAGCAGCATATGCAAAGATGCGTTGCATAGAAGAAATGTATAAAGATGAACCAACAGGCCTATTTAGATATGGTTATGTAGAAGATTTAGAAAATATAAACAATAAAAACTTATATGAGTATTATAAAAAGCTTATTGGAGAATGTAAAATAGACATTTTTATATCGGGAAATCTAGATAATACGGATTATAAGAACATGATAAGTAAAGCAATTGAAGTTCGAAATGTACAAAAGAGAGACCCTAAATTTATACTTAAAAAGATAGGGATAAAAAAAGAAGTAGAAGAAAAAGTCGTAACAGAGTCTATGGAAGTGCAACAGGGAAAACTAGTGATTGGGTTAGATATAATTTTTGATGAAAATGATTTAAAAGATGAAAATCTAAGATATCAAGCTAAAGTTTATAATAGCTTATTAGGTGGTAGTGCAAATTCTAAATTGTTTCAAAATGTAAGAGAAAAGGCAAGCTTAGCTTATACAGCAAGTTCTAGCTATGTAATGTTTAAAAGCAATATATTAATAAATTGTGGAATAGAAATAGCAAATTACGAAAAAGCACTAGAAATAATTAAATCGCAACTAGAGGATATGAGAAAGGGAAAATTTACAAATGAAGATATAGAAAATTCTAAGAAGGGAATAATATCATCTGTAAAATCAATTGAGGATGAACAAGATACAACTATTATGTATTTTTTTGGACAAGAATTAACAGGTACAAATGTACAGATTTCGGAATATATAGAAAAAATCCAAAATATTAATAAAGAGCAAATTGAGAAGATTGCAAATAAAATTAGGGTTAATACTATATATTTTTTAAGAAATTAAGTTAATAAATTTATGTTGTTAACAATCATGGTAGCAGCTCTCTTAGTTCCTCAACTAGATTATTTTATATAAAAATAGATGTAAAGGAGGGTAAGCTAGTTGGTAATAATTAGCAGAAGAATATATGGAAATTATTGAAAATTGTAAAATTAAAGAAAAGGTATATATTGAAAAATTAGAAAATGGACTAACTGTTATGTGTATACCTAAAAAGGGAATCCAAAAGAAATTTATTATTTGGGGAACTCATTATGGATCAAATGATAGCAAATTTATTGTACCCGGGGAAAGTGAAGTAACAGAAGTACCAAAAGGCGTAGCACATTTTTTAGAACATAAAATGTTTGAACAAGAAAATGGTAAAAATAGTTTGGATGTATTAACAAGCTTAGGAGTGAGTGCAAATGCATATACAACAAATGATCACACAGCATATTTGTATGAATGTACGGACAAATTCTATGAGGCATTAGATGAATTTATGGATTATGTCCAACATCCGTATTTTACAGACGAAAATGTTGAAAAGGAAAAAGGTATAATTGGACAAGAAATAAGAATGTATGATGATTACCCAGAGTGGAAAGTCTATTTAAATGCATTAGAAGCTATGTATCATTCAAATCCTGTAAAACTAGATATCACTGGAACTATACAAACAATTGCGAATATAGATAAAGATATATTATATAAATGCTATAACACATTTTATAATCCAGCAAATATGTGCTTGGTTGTATGTGGAGATTTTGATCCTTCTGCAATAATCGAAGAAATAAAAAAGAGATTAATAGAAAATAAAAGTAATGGTGAAATTAAAAGAATATATGAAGAAGAGGAAGAATCTATTGTAAAACAAAGAGTAGAAGAGAAAATGGATGTTAGTATGCCACTATTTGCAATAGGAATAAAAGAAAAAAATTTTGATACAAAAGAAAAGGTGAAGAAACATATTGCAATAGAAATTTTACTTAATTTGTTAATAGGTGAAAGTTCAAACTTGTATGATAAATTATATAAAAAAAGTATAATATTTTCTATGCCAAGTATAGATTATGAATTTACAGATAATTATGGACATATTCTAATAACTGGAGGATCAACAGATCCAGATGAAGTATTTAAAGAGATAAAAAATGAACTAAAAAAATTTAATGAAAATGGTATAGACAGAGAAGACTTTGAAAGAATTAAAAAAATGATTTATGGAGAATATGTAAAAGAATATAACGATGTAACAGATATTGCAAGAATGTTCTTGTCTGATTTTATGAAAGGAATAAATAGCTTTGACTATTTAGAAGAAATTAAAGCAGTAAATATAGAATATGCAAAACAAATTCTTAATGATGTGTTTGATATAAACAAAATGGTGCTTTCTGTTGTAAAAAAATAAATACTGTCGATAAATGTAAAATAACTGAAAAGTAAGTAAAAATGGGGCATACGAATGTAAAGAAAAAGAAGTCGAAAAGCTTGACTATCATGTAATAATATGATAAAAATAATAATAATAGCGAGAGAAAAGATAGTAAAAATCAATTTTATAGCATAAAGGGGCGATACAAAATGCTAAATGATGAAATTTGTAAACTAAGGAACCAATTAAATGAAAGTATATTAGAAGAAGATGATTACGATAAAATATTAGAGATAAGCGTGAAATTAGATGAATTAATAGCACAGTATTATAGGATTAATAAAGGAAATAAATAAAAAGGTAATAATAGAGGGAATAATGAAAGAAAAGGAACAAAAAAGGCTAAATAAAATAAAGGAAATAGATGAAGAATTCTTCAAAAAAGGTGTAAAATATGTAGCAGGAATTGATGAAGCAGGGAGAGGACCCTTGGCAGGTCCAGTAGTTGTAGCATGTGTTATTATGCCACAAGATTCAATGATAGAAGGAGTAAATGATTCAAAAAAAGTATCTGAAAAGAGAAGAGAAATATTATACGGAAAAATCATTGAGGAAGCGTTGAGTTATGGCATAGGAATAATTAATCAAGAAGAAATAGATGAACTAAATATCTTAAGGGCAACAAAAAAGGCATTAACTATGGCAGTAACAGAAATGAAAATAAAACCAAACGTAATATTGGTTGATGCATTGACAGGAATAGATACATTAGGAATTCCATATAAATCCATAATAAAAGGTGATGCGAATAGTTATTCTATAGCAGCTGCATCAATTATTGCCAAAGTTACAAGAGATAGAATAATGAGAGAATGGGATAAGATTTATCCAGAATATGGTTTCGCAGGGCATAAAGGTTATGGGACTGCAAGACATATAGCTGCAATAAAAGAATATGGGCTTTGCCCTTTACATAGAAGGACTTTTACTACTCATTTTATTTAAGAATAGAGTAAAAAAGCAAATAATGATAGATTATATATAATCAAAAATAAAACTTTATACTACACTAAAATCGAGGAATTAAACTATGAAAAAAATTGTATTTGGTATAACAAGCTTAGGAATAGGTGGAGCAGAAAGAGTATTAGTAGACTTAGTAAACAAATTACAGGAAGAATATGAAATAACAATTTTTACATTATATAAAGGTGGGGCGTTTGAAAAAGAACTAAATCCAAGTATAAAACTAATAAGTATGTATAATGATCCATATGAGAAGATGAGCAAATTAAAAAGGAAAATTATCCCCATTTATGTGCTAATATGTGGAAAACAAATTTATAATAAATATATAAAAGGAAAATTTGATACTGAAGTAGCTTTTTTAGAAGGACCTATTACAAGAATTTTTAAATTTAAGTCTAGTTCTAAAAAGATCGTTTGGGTTCATAATGATATAAGAAAAGTTTTTGGTAGTAATTTAAAATCAAAATTAAAAAGAATGATAGATAAAAGGATATATAAAAAATATGACAATATTGTATTTGTGAGCGAAGATAATAAAAAGGCTTTTAATGATATATATATAAATGACACAAATAAAAAGTTAATTGATAAAGAAAAGGTTATATATAACTATGTAGACAAAGAAAGAATCTTAAAAAAATCTGAAAATACAATAGAAGTTATAGAAAATATTGATTTTAGTAAGACATCCATTGTTACAGTAGCAAGGTTAGTTGAACAAAAAGCGATAGACAGACTAGCAAGAGTACATAAAAGGCTAATAGATGAAGGCATAGAACATAATGTATATATAATTGGAGATGGACCAGAAAAAGCAAAACTAAAAAAACTCATAGAACATTTAGATATTAATACTTCTTTTAAATTATTAGGAGAGAAAAAAAATCCATATCCATACATAAAAAAAGCAAAATATTTTGCCCTACTTACATACTTTGAAGGATATCCTATGGCTGTTGAAGAAGCAAAAATTCTAAATAAAAAAATTATAATAACTAATACAGCAGCAGTAGAAGTTGTAAAAGAATATGATAAAAGCATAGTACTTGAAAATAATGAGGAAGATATATATGAAGGATTAAAGCGTATTCTAAAAGGAGAGATTAGCTGGGGAGAAGGTAAAGCTAACTATGATAATACGTATTTATTAGACAAAATAAGAAAGATTTTTTAAATATCGTTTAAAAGAAAAGAAAGGTGGATGATGTAAGTTATAGATGCTTACATTTTACTTGAAATATGAAAATTAGTATATTAACCGCAACATATAATAGAGCAAATTATTTAAGTAATTTATATAAAAGTATAGAGCAGAACACACTAAGAACACCATCTTTAGAATGTGAATGGATTATAGTAGATGACGGATCGGAAGACGAAACAGAAAAAAAAGTGAGAGAATTTATAAAAGAAGAAAAAATAAAAATAAGATATTATTATCAAAAAAATTCAGGCAAAATGGAGGCAATAAATCAAGCAGTAAAAATGTCTGAAGGAGATCTGATAATAGATTGTGATTCAGATGACTATCTTTCTAGCAATGCTTTTGAATTAATTGAAAAAAAATCTAATGAACTTTTTAAAAGTGAGGATTTATATGCTTTAGCGTTCTTAAAAAAGGATAAAGATGGAAAAATAAGTGGCAAAAATTTTTTAAATATAGATAAGCCTACTACTATGTTCGAATTGTATTTTAAGGAAGATATTGAGGGAGAAAAAATATTAGTATATAAGGCAAAAATACGTAAAGAATATAAACATGAATTAGAGGAAAACGAGAATTTTATAACAGAAGCCAGAATGTATCATAAGATGGACGAAAAGTATAAAATTTTGTGTATAAATGAATGTATAGAAATAGGCGAATATGTAGAAGATGGTTATACCAAAAACATAAAAGATACGTTTAAAAATTCGCCAAAAGGATACTATTGTTATTTTAAAGAGATTCTAGGTAAAGATATGAAGGGAACACTCATAAAAAAAAGAATTTATGCAATTAAACATTACATTCTTTTTGGATATTTAGCCCAAAAAAGGTTTAATATTAAAAGTATCCGAAACATAAATAATAAGATTGCATATTTGATTTTATATATACCTGGAATAATTAAAAGTAAAAAATTTTGAATATGTTAATCTGTATGCGTCTAGGTAAATGAGTTAAGTTAAAAAAGAGATGGGTTAATTTCCCACCTCTTGTTGGTATTAAAAAACTATGCATAATCTTTTAAATTCATGTTTAAGCTAAAGCTGCATTTAATTTTTTTGCTAAAATAGATTTTTTTCTAGCTGCTGTGTTTTTGACAATAACACCTTTTGTACAAGCCTGATCTATTTTTTTAGTAGCTTGAGAAAATAATACTTTTGCTTCTTCAATATTTCCAGATTCAACAGCTTGTTCGAATTTTTTAACAGCTGATTTATAACCAGATTTAATCATATTATTTCTTAAAGTTTTCTTTTCAATAATTTTAACTCTTTTTTTAGCTGATTTTATATTTGGCATTTATTGCACCTCCTCTTAGTTGATGATAAATTAACAAATATTATTTTACCATAAATTTTATGATTATGCAATAGGCGAAATGGAAAAACTATGAAAAATGGTCTATAATTAATGTTTTATATTAAAATTAGTGATTTAAAATGTAGTAATAGTAGGAACATATGAATGT
>CANQFW010000020.1 GCA_947599995.1 uncultured Clostridia bacterium | reverse complement strand
AATCCTCCTTAAATACCCTTTATATTTTCTAAAACACTTTCAAAAGTTTCTACGCTGTTTACATTTAAAATAGTTAATTTTTTATCTGTTTGTAATCTTTTAACAAAACCTGATAAAGTCTTTCCAGGTCCAATTTCGATAAAAGTATCAATTTCAAGATCTTGCATTGTTTTTAAACTTTTTGAAAATCTAACTGGACTTATAATATGTCTTGCTAAAATATCTTTAACATCATCTTGATCATTATATATTGTTCCATCAATATTTTTAACGACATATGTTTCAAATTTGTTTATAGTAACATTTTCTAATTCTTTTCTTAAAGCTTCTGATGCTTTTATTAATTTTTCAGTATGAAATGGTCCAGAAGTGTTTAAAATTTTTAGTTTTTTTACACCCATTTCTTTTGCAATAATTTCTGCTTGTTCCACTGCTTTCTTTTCTCCCGAAATTACAATTTGTCCTGTTGTGTTAAAATTAACTGGAACAACAAATCCACTTGTTACATTGTTGCAAATCTCTTGAACTTCTTCTTCGCCTTTCCCCAATATTGCTGCCATTGCCCATTCTCCTGGAGGTACTAAATCTTGCATATATTCTCCTCTTTTTTGTACAAGCTTTACTCCTTCATCAAACCCAAGTGCCTTACTATAAATTAAACTAGAATATTCTCCTAAACTTAAACCACAAGACGCTTCGGCATTTATACCTTTTTCTTTTAGTAGCTCTGCAATGGCTAAGCTCATTGTTAAAATACATATTTGTGTATATTTTGTTTGATTAAGTTCTTCTTGTGAACCTTCAAAAGAGATTTTAGCTACATCTATATTTGTTAATTCCTTTACCCTATTATACACATTTCTAACTGTTTCATATTTTTCATATAAGTCTTTTCCCATGCCTAAACTTTGAGATCCTTGACCTGCAAATAAATATCCAATTTTCATTTTTAATATCATTCCTTTCCAAAGTTACAAATCTTGATGAATAATTTTCAAATTTTAGATGTTTTTCAACCTTCTATCCTTTGAATTATTTCTTTTTCAAATAAATTACAAAATTCTGAAATGACTTTTTGATTATCAATTTCTATATTAAACTCGTTTTTTATAGAAGAAGCTAGTTTTTCTATTTCGCCATTAAATTTTTTTCCATTTGTATTAATTCCAATTCCTATTACCAAATACTTTATAATGTCTTCTTGGGATTTACTTACTGTTAAAATTCCTCCAATTTTTTTCCCATTATAGGTAATATCATTTGGAAGCTTTATGCAAAGTTCTATACCATATATTTTTTTAAAAACTTCTAATATAATTTTAGCAATTTTTAAAGTAAGTCCTTCTAATTTATTCATTTTACAATTTGTTTGTACAAAAAATGAAAATGTAATATTTCCTTCTTCTTCTATAAACCACTTTCTTCCATGTGTCCCCATTCCATTATTTTGTATTTTTGCTAAAATTAATGTACCATTTTTTATAGTATTATTTTCTATTCTTCTATAAATTTCTGATTGAGTAGAATCTAATGTTTCATAATAATAAAAGTCTCTACCTAAAAATTGAGTATTTAAATTTTGCAATTGCATTCTGATCCCTCTCTCATTATAATATCTAAATTACTCTGTCTTTTTATTTTATTGGTTGTTGTTTTAATAAGGGGCTCTTCTGTCAAAATAATTCCTCTAATTGCCTTGTAGTGTGGCATAGTCTGATTTATTTCTTTAATTTTTCCACTTAAGGCTTTATAGATTTCTTCTTCTGTTTTTACTTTATATGTATCTTCTACAATTTCTCTGTTAAATACAATTTTTGCAAATATTTTTATATCATTTGTGTCTTGGGAAACTTGTTTTCCAAAAATAAAGCTTTCGTCAACTCCCTCAATTCTGTTTAAAAGATTTTCCATTTCTTCTGGGAAAATATTTTTTCCATTTTTCAAAACAATTACACTTTTCTTTCTTCCGCAAATAAAAATATATCCTTCATCATCAATTTTTGCTAAGTCTCCAGTATAAAACCATCCATCTTGTAGTACCTTATTAGTTTCTTCTTTATTTGCATAATATTCGATCATTACGCTTGGCCCCTTTACGACTAACTCGCCAACTCCTTCAGAATTTACATCTACTAATTTTGCTTCAATACTTGGAACAGATTTTCCAATTGAGCCAGTTTTATAATATTTTTTTGAACCAATTGCAACAACTGGCGAAGTTTCTGTTAGCCCATATCCTTGTACAAGATTAATTCCAAATTTTCTGTATTCAGATTCAACACCAGCATCTAGGCTTGCTGCACCACTAATTAATAGTTTTACATTTCCTCCAAGTCCATCATGAATATTTTGAAATACTTTTTTCTTTTCCTCCATTGTGTCATCTTTATGTTGCTCTAGCAATTTCATAGTTTCATCCAATTTACCATCTCTATCTAATTGTTTAATAATCATTTTATAAATTCTTTCATAAATTGCTGGAACTGAAGCCATAATTGAAACTTTATATTCAACCATATTTTCTTGAATATGTCTCATTCCATCACAAAATACTGTTTTTGCTCCTTTGTATAGACTAAACAAAAATCCCACTGTACATTCAAAAACATGATGCAGTGGTAAAAATGATAAAAATACATCATTTGAATTTACATCTAGAATTGAAGCAATATCCATTAGATTTGAACAAATATTTCTATGTGATAATGCCACAATTTTTGAAGCGGATGTTGTTCCAGATGTAAATAGCATTATGCTCATTTTACTATTGTCAATTTTTGCATCTATAAATCTTCTATCTCCGTTTCTAACAAGATTTTTTCCTACTTCTATTAATTCGTGTTGCGAATATACACCATTTTCGTTAGATTTCAAATCCATTGAAATTAAGTGTTTTAATTTTCCAACACCTTGATTTTTTATATTTTCCAATGTTTTTTGATATTTTTCAGTGTAAAAAATTGCTTCAACCTGTGAGCGTTCTATCAAATTTTTAAGTTCATTTTCTGGTAATGATTTGTCTAGTGGTACAACAATTCCAGTTCCACAAACAATTGACAAATACGCAATTTCCCATTCATATCTATTTTCACCAATTATAGCTATTCTTTTATTTTTCAATCCTATATTTATTAAAGATGTTCCTAAACTATCTATCATTTCTCTTACTTGTTTATGTGAAAAGTTCTGATATTTATTTCTTTCTAATTTTATTTGATATGCTATTTTTTCTCCATATTGATCTCCAGATTTTTTAAGCATATCTTTTAAATCAGTTATTTTTGTATATTCATATAGTCTTTCACTCATTGTTAATTTCATTCCTTCCTAGGCATATATATGTGGTTTTGAAATTTTAAATTTTTTACCTCTTTCTGCCCATCTAGTGTGATTTTAAAGTTAATATTTTTATACTATTATTTTATATCACAAATTTTTAAAAAAATCACTATACTGACCTACCAGTCTAGTGATTTTAATTTTCATCTTATAAAATTGGTAAAATTAGTTTTCTCTTGCTTTGGTATGCGTATTCCCTTTTCTTTACCAGCTTCAATACATTTTAAGTAATAAGCCATGTTCCTACCAAGTATTCTCATTACTTGCATTCCTTCTTCATCTTTTAGAACTTCTTCAGGCGTTGTACCATGTACCATATTCCAATATCTTGAAGATATTATTGGCATTTGATTTATACCAAAATATTTATTTAATTGGTCATAAGTTGCAGTAGTCCCCGCTCTCCTTGCAGATATTACCGTAGCTGCAGGTTTGTATATAAAATTTTCTACATGTCCTCCGCAAGATGCAGAATAGAAAGCCCTATCCATAAATGAAGTTATATTTCCAGTTGCTCCTGCATAATGAACAGGACTTCCAAAAATAAAACCATCAAAATCTTTTGCTTTTTCTACAAATTCATTTACTACATCATCAAAGATGCATTTTCCTTTATTTACACAACTCTTGCAAGCAATGCATCCACCTATAGGCTTATTTCCTATCCAAAATATTTCTGATGCAATTGATTCCTCATTTAAAGTTCTTTCAACTTCTTTAAGCGCAGTATATGTACATCCTTTTTTATGTGGTGATCCATTTACTAATAATACTTTCACTTCACATTCCTCCATTTAAATAATTTCTTTTTTATTATTTATTTTATGAAATATATTAAAGTTCTATGAATTTCTCCCATGGCAAATTTTCTTTACCAAAATGTCCATAATTAGTAGTAGACCTATAAATTGGTTCTCTTAGATTCAAATAATTTATTATTCCCCTTGGTGTTAAGTCAAATTTTTCATATATTTTATCTGCAATGTTTTCTTCTGGTATTTTATTTGTTCCAAAGGTATTTACATAAATTGAAACAGGTTTTGCAACACCAATAGCATATGATAATTGAATTTCACATTTATCTGCTAAATTATTTGCTACAATATTCTTAGCCAAGAATCTTGCCATATATGATGCTGACCTATCAACTTTGGTTGGATCTTTTCCTGAGAAGGCTCCTCCTCCATGTCTTGCATATCCTCCATATGTATCTACAATTATTTTTCTGCCTGTTAATCCACTGTCTCCCAATGGTCCACCTATTACGAATCTGCCTGTTGGATTTACATAGATTATTGTGTTTTCATCTATTAATTCATTTGGAATTATTTTATATATTACTTCTCTTTTTATATCTTCACGTAATTTTTCTAATTCAACTCCATCTTTATGCTGTGTAGATATAACTATAGTGTCAACTCTTTTGGGATTGTTATTTTCATATTCAATTGTAACCTGAACCTTTCCATCTGGTCCTAAATAATTTAAAATATTTTGCTTTCTTACTTCTGTTAATCTTTTAGATAGTTTATGTGCAAGAGATATTGGAAGCGGCAATAACTCCTCGGTTTCATTACAAGCAAACCCAAACATTAGCCCTTGATCTCCAGCTCCTTCAGAATTTGTATTTTCTCCATTTTTATCTTCAAGAGATTTGTCCACTCCAAGTGCAATGTCAGGTGACTGTCTAGAAATATTTAAACTCAATTTACATTTTTGCCAATCAATATCTATATCTTCCCCAAAATAGCCAATACTTTTTATTGCATTTCTCACAACATATTCAATGTCTACATCTGCATTTGACGAAATTTCTCCTGTTATAAATATTTCTCCTTTTCCTGCTACAGTCTCACAAGCGACTCTAGCAAAAGGATCTTTTTCTAAGTATGCATCCAAAATACTATCTGATATAAAATCACATAGCTTATCTGGGTGTCCCTCTGTAACACTTTCTGATGTGAATAGTTTCTTCATAAATTCTCCTTTCTTTATGCCACATGCTTATTGGTATTATTTCAAATATTCTAAAATGCTCTCAAATTTCGTAGCTACTTTTTCATTTGTCTTTGTGTCTTCTATTTCAAAAGTTTCTCCATCAAACTTATTTCCCAATATAATCATTTTTGGAGTACCTAATACGTATACATCATTTATTCTATTTCCCAAATTTAGGTTTTCTCTATCATCTAATATTACATTAATATTATTATCTAATAAATACTCATATAATTTTTCTGCTTGTTGTTTATTCTTGTCAGTGTATATAATTTGAACCTTATATGGAGCTATGCTGTAAGGTATAGAAAAACCCTTAAGTCCTTTTTCATTTTTAATAACATTATTTTCCAAAATGCATGCTGCAATTCTTCCTAAACCTATTCCATAGCACCCCATATAATAAGGTTTATTTTCACCGTTTTCATCAATAAAATAAATCTTCATAGAATCTGAATATTTGGTTCCAAGTTCAAAGTTATTTCCTAATTCTACTGAATTATATTCTTTTAGGTTTGCCATATCTGAAACACCAAATGCTTTTATAAATGTTTCTTTATCTTCAAAGTCTAATACTTCTTTATTTAGTCCAACATTATTTTTTTCATCATAAAGGATTATATCTTCTCCAAGCTTTGTAATAGCCTGAAATTCTTCAGATACTCTTCCTCCCATGGTTCCTCCATCACTTACAACTGGTATAATATTAATTCCAATCCTTTCAAATATTCTCATATAAACTTCATGCATTTTATTAAAAGTTTTATGCATATTTTCTGCAGATGTATCGAATGAATACGCATCCATCATTGTAAACGTTCTTGGCCTAAATAGATATCCTCTTGCTCTTATTTCTTTTCTAAATTTTTCTCCTATTTGATAATATGTTGCAGGTAAATTTTTATAAGATGATAGTCTATTTGAGCCAAAAATTGTTGCACATTCCTCCGCTGTAGGGGCCAATCCATATTCTCCTAAGTTATTTTTCAATGTAAACATTATATCTCCTTCTTTTGTATAAATGTCCCATCTATTAGATTGGTCCCATATTTTTTTTGGTTGCAATTTAGGAAAGTCGACTTGAATGCAATCTGCTTTGTCTAATTCATCTATTATTATGTCTTCAATATTTCTTTGTAATTTATTCCATATATTTCCATAACCATATATGCCACTTTCAAATTGATATAATTCGCCTAGTTTCATTAATATATCTTGTGCTGAATAGTTTTCGTCAACATCATTTAAATTTATTCTTTTTATGTTCAGTTTACTTAATTTCATAATAATTCACCATCCTATTTCAATTTTTCAAGCATTTCCTTATACTTTTCAAGTTTAGCCTTTTCCTCGTCAATTTTAGCTTGAGGAGCTTTATTCATAAATCCAGGATTAGAAAGCATTTTTTTAGCTCTTAAAATTTCAAATTCAATTTTTTTAATTTCTTCTTCTCTACGCTTGTTCTCTTCTTCTATGTCAATCAATCCCTCAAGAGGCATATATAGCTCAATTCCATCTTTTACAATGCCAATTGCATTTTCTGGAATTTCAGACTTATCAGATTTAATTATAACCTTATTTCCAAATCCAAGTTTTTTAATAAATTCTTTAGACTCTTCAAGCTGTTTCTCATATTTAGAAGTTACAAATATTAATTCAACTTTTTTGCTTGGATGAACATTCATTTTGGCTCTTATATTTCTTATTTCAACAATTGTTTCTTTTATTGTTTCAATAAACTTTTCTTCATCATCAAACATAAATTTTTCTGTTATATCAGGCCATTTTGCAATAATTAAATCTTCTGTTCCAAATATAACCAAATGTGAATAAATCTCTGATGTTATAAATGGCATAAATGGATGTAAAAGTTTTAAAGAACATGCAAGAACATGATTTAAAATACAACTTACTTGAATCCTTTCCTCTTCATTTTCACTATATATTCTAGATTTTGCAATTTCTATATACCAGTCACAAAATTCATTCCATATAAAGCTATAAATATTATCCAAAGCAATACCTAGATCATATTTATCTATATTATTAGTAACATCTTCAACTAATTTATCTAACTTATTTAAAATCCATTTATCTTCTACTCTAAAGTAATTTATATCATATTTATTATTTTTTTCAAATGCTTCATAGTGGAACTGTCTAATCTTAGTTTCATCTTCTAAATTACTACATACAAATTTAGCCGCATTCCAAATCTTATTTGCAAAATTTGATGCTTGGTCTAATTTTTCTGGCATATATCTTATATCATTTCCCATTGTAGTTCCGGAAATTACAGAAAATCTTAAAGCATCTGCTCCATATTTATCTATTACTTCAATTGGATCTACACCATTTCCAAGTGTTTTAGACATCTTTCTTCCTTGAGAATCCCTAACTAGTCCGTGAATTACTACATCTTTAAATGGTTCTTTATCTGTAAACTCTAAGGCTTGAGTCATCATTCTAGATACCCAAAAAGTAATAATATCAAATCCAGTAACTAATACATTTGTTGGATAATATCTTTTATAATCTTTATTTTCTGTATTTGGCCAGCCAAGTGTTGAAAATGGCCATAATGCTGAACTAAACCAAGTGTCTAATGTATCTTCATCTTGTTTTATATTTGTACTTCCACATTTTTCACATTTTTCAGGTTTTACTTTAGCAACATTTATATGATTACAGTCTTCACAATAGTATGCAGGAATTCTGTGTCCCCACCAAAGTTGCCTTGATATACACCAATCCTGAATATTGTCTAACCAGTTAAAGTATTGTTTTTCGTATCTTTTTGGAACAAAGCTTGTTTTATTTGCTCTTACAGAATCTGCTGCTCTTTTTGCCAAATCCTTCATTGATACAAACCATTGCATAGATACTTTCGGTTCAATAGTTGATTTGCATCTTTCACATTTAGCAACATTATGAACATAGTCTTCTGTATATACTAAATTACCTGTTTTCTCAAGCATTTCTACTATTCTTTGCCTTGCTTGAATAATATCCATTCCCTTTAATTCTGGAAGTAAATCTCCCATATTGTAATTTTCGTCAAATACTTCAATTATTTCTAAATTATGTCTTAATCCTGCTTGATAATCGTTCATATCATGTGCAGGAGTAATTTTAACACAACCTGTTCCAAAATCTTTTTCTACAAACTCATCTGCTATAATTGGTATTTCTTTGTTCATTAATGGAAGCATACATTTTTTTCCTACAATATTTTTATATCTTTCGTCATCAGGATGAACTGCCACTGCTGTATCACCTAGCATAGTTTCTGGCCTTGTTGTTGCAACTTCTACATATTTTCCAGGCTCTCCTACTATGCTATATTTTATGTGCCATAAGTGTGATGGCTCTTCTTTATATTCAACTTCTGCATCTGATATTGTCGTTTTACAACTTGGGCAATAATTTACCATTCTTGTACCTCTATATATTAGCCCTTTTTCATATAATTTTACAAATTGTTCTAAAACTGCATCTGACATACCTTCATCTAATGTAAATCTATTTCTTTCCCAATCGCATGAACATCCTAGCTTTCTTTGTTGCTTTTGAATAATTCCACCATATTCATGTGTCCAGGCCCATGCCTCATCTAGGTATTTTTCTCTTCCTAATTCTTGCTTTGTTTTTCCTTCAGCTTTTAATTTCTGGACTACTTTCATCTCTGTAGATATAGCCGCATGATCACTTCCAGGAACCCACAATGTGTCATAACCCTGCATTCTTTTTGTTCTTATTAATACATCCTGAATTGTATCATCTAGCGCATGCCCCATATGTAATCTTCCTGTTACGTTTGGTGGTGGCATCATTATACAGTAAGGTTTTCTTTTTTCGTCCATGCTTGGCTTAAAATATCCTTTTTCTTCCCACTCTTGATATAGTTTTTCTTCAAAATCTTTTGGATTATATTTTCCTTCTAACTTTTGACTACTCATATTTAATCTCATTCCTTCCTAAGGCACAAATCTGGTTGAAAAAAATTACAATTTTGGCTGTGTCAAATTTTAATTCTTTTACAACCTTTTGCTTCCTTCATCATTTAAAAGTTTTGATACCTAAAAAGATGACTTTCCTAGAGTATAAAAAACTCGCCCCCTAAAATAAGGGCGAGTAATAATCTCACGGTACCACCTTAATTATTATTAAAATCTATTTTAATAACATCTCTAAAAGCTTTTAACGTTGCTTACACGGATATTCTTACTATGAAATTTCAGAATATCAGCTCAAAAGCTACCTTCCATTTACCTTTGTTTAAGAAGCTTACAGCCCAGGGCTTCTTTTCTCTTAGAAATAAGTATAAATGTACTCCTCTTTGTCTTTGCTTTTTATTTTTATGCATATATTATTACATATTTTCCAAATTAAATCAAGTAAATTTTTATTTTTTTAATAAAAGGTACTAAATCGTTTTTAACGATGACTTTCCTAGAGTATAAAAAAAGGAAAACTTTAAATTAAAAGCCTCCCTTTAAAAAGGTCTATTAAGCAAGACCATATTTTTTCTTAAATTTATCTGCTCTACTTCCTGCTGTATCTTGTCTCATTAAGTTACCTGTCCAAAATGGATGACATTTTGAGCATATATCAACTTTTATGTCCTTTTTTGTTGATCCTACTTCTATAACATTTCCACATGCACATGTAATTGTTGTTGTTCCATATGCTGGATGTATTCCTTCTTTCATGAATTTCACCTCTTCTTTCTCTAGTTTTAAAAAAATGCTATTATCTATGTTATCATATTCTATGAATTTTTTCAAGTATTATTTTATTATATTTTCACTTTTTTGCTCACTTAAATATTCATCATGTATGTATTTAGCTGAAGATAGGGCTTCCGCATTAAAAGAAACCTTTCCAACAAATTTTGTAACTATGTTGAACAAGCAAGCTACTATTAATATTAATATACATATTTTTTTCCATATTTTTGCTAGCATATTTTTCTCCTTCATTTTAATACTACTTTATTATACTCCTCATAGATTAATTTTGTCAAGAGATTAATTCTCCATAATATGAATATTTTCAATTTGAGTTCCAATTTCTCTAGAAATAATATTTTGAATCTGAGCAACTTTTTCAGTGTTAAGCCCATCTTTTACTCTAACAACAACATTTACACTATTTTCATTAATTAGAATAACACAATTATCAAATCCTTTAGTCATTATTAAGTTTTCACATATCATTATAGAATTTTTAGTATTATTTATTTTTGTAATTTCTTTTGACGCTATACTCTTTTGAGTTTCAGAAACATTATTATTATCTAAAATACTTTGATATGATGAAAGCATGTTAGCATACATGGTTTCCCTTTCTAGTTTTGAACTTGCAAAATAATTTGTGGCATCTGCATTTGTTTTTACACTATTTTCATTATCATTGCTCACTAATGAATTATCTGATACAGTATTATTATCTACCTGATTACTTACTTGATTGTTTACCTGATTATCTACTTGATTATCTAATTGACTTGAAGATTCTTCTTGCATATCATCATTGTCTACTATTGCCACATCATTACCGCTTGTATTATCCGCTTCATTATTGCTAACAAGTACAGCGTCACCAACATTTGCATTTGCAGTATCCTCCAATTTTTGAACATCTTCAGAATATGTTTCAACTAAATTTTTTGAGCCATTTGCAGTATAGTTAAAATATCCCGCCGTCACTAACATTAATGCCACCACATAAACTACAATTTCGCTCTTCTTTAAATTTTTCATCATAAAATATAGCCTCCTTTTATAATATTTGTCAATAGTATTAAACTATAATCAAGTAAAATTAAAAACCTATGATTAATAATTTTTATCTAAAACCTAATTCATTTCAAAAACTTGCACCTTTTCTATAGTTAATGCTGTAATTGCTTCTACAGCATTTATAATATTAGTTTTTACAGTAGCGTCTTGTGCCCCTTCTGCCGTAATTATAACCCCTTCTATTTTGGGCATAGTAGTCTTCTCTACAGCAACTTGTTTTTCTGTCCCATTCTCTTTGAAAATCACATCTTTTTGAGTTTGAGTTTCGGTTACATTTCTAACACCACCAGAAGAATCTGTCTCAGATGTAGCACTCGTAGTAGTAGTCTCATCATATATTGGTACACTGCTACTACTTTGGGAATAATTAATAAAAACATTTACTCTACCTACTCCCTTTATAGTACTCAATATATTTTCAAGTCTTTTTTCTAAATTTTCATTCGTATTTTGAATATCCTGTACATCTTCAATATCTGCTAAAACCTTTCCTCCAGTACTATTGGTATTTTTTGTACCCGATGTAGAATTCCCCCCCTTCCAAATATTATCTATTATAAACACTGTTGCAATTAAAATTAGTACCAAAAATACCATATTTTCAACTTTCTTTTTGCTTTTTTGTTCACCTTTGTTTTTTAAATTTTTTAATTTATCCTTAAACATAAGTTTTCTCCCTTACTTTATTTTTATATTTATAATGCTTTCGTCTACCTCATAGTATTCGGCTATATTTTTTCTTAACTCATTTATCTTTTCATTGCTATGATCATTATTAAACATTAAAATATTGCCAATGTTTATTTCATTAACTTGTACTTTCCTAACATCATTGTCATTTTGCTTTTGTTTTATTATCAAATCTATTCTGTTAATTCCAGAATTAGGTTTACTAGAGTCAAGCTCTGCCTCTACATTACATTTTTCAGTTGAATATCCAAGCTCATCTACTTTATTTATAATATTCGTTTCTATCTGTTCTATATATAACTCTTCAAGTCTCCTATCCATAGATTCTTGGTTAATACTGCTATTATTAGAATCAATATTTAAATTCTGACTATAATCTTCAATATTAGATACATTCAAATTATAGAGGGCATCACTATCTACAAACGGTGAAATTAAATTAAAAACAACATATATTCCTAAAACCATTTTCACATACTTATTTATAGTCCCTTTAGGTAATATCATCTCAAAAATACTCGCAATAATAACAGCAATTGCAATTTGCTCTATCCAGTTACTTAAAAAAGAGATCATTCAATTAATCCTCCTAATCTTTCAAATAAATTTTTACTATTACTGTTCTTAATTGACATATCCTAAATAAGGCATCACCTATACATCATTCCACTATTAGAAATTCTAACAACCAATGTTATTCCAATAACAAGTAAAAAAGACACTGAACACAATATTGCAAGTAATAATTTAAATATGCCTCCAAACTCTTCTAATAACTTAACAATCTTCCCATCTGCTATAGGCTCAGTTATAGCTGATAATAAATTATACATAATAGAAAAGGTAGCAAGCTTTATAATAGGTACCGCGCAAATTCCAATAACTATTATTGTGCCTATCAATCCAACTGCATTTTTTAAAATTACCCCACAACCTAAAACCGTATCTACTCCATCACCTAATATTTTTCCAACAACTGGAATTAGGCTTGAGACCGCTGCTTTTGCTGTCTTAGCTGTTATTCCATCAACACTTGCAGTAAGTGTTCCTTCAAGAGAAAGTACCCCTACAAAGGCTGTAAGAACAATTCCTAAAAACCACACTATACTAGACTTCATAAATTTAGATATTTTTTCAATTTGAATTCTATCTGAAATTCTTGATACTATGCTTATTACAACAATAATAGAAATAAATGGCATTATTAAATCTTGTATTATTTTACCTATAAACTCTATTATAAGTAACAAAATAGGCTGGATCACACTACTTGTTGTTATGCTTCCTGTGTATATCATTAAAGTTACAAGTAATGGAACAAGAACATTCGCGAATCCAATTAGATTTGTTATAGTATTAGATATAACTTGAAAAATTTCGGAGAAATTTTTAATTATAATAGTAACAATAAGTATATATTGAATATAATATATAATCTTCGAGACCTCCGAATTAGTCAAGTCCTCTGCAAATGTTTTCAAAATGCTATGTATTAATATTATAACTAAAATACTTACAAAAGTTTTTAAGGTTGATGTTAAATCCATTCCAAGCAAACTTAGTATTTTTTTAATTAAACTATTATTATCTACTTTCCCAGAAATAGCAGAATTCAACATCTCTTGAATACTTACATCTCCAAAAAACTCCTCTGAATATTTTTCTGTTTCTTTAACAAAATCTGATATTCCAAATGACTCCTCTTGAGATTTCAAGATTTGATCTGTTGATGTTTCTTCTGCTAACGTTATATTAGGTATAAATATAAAAATAATACTTAGTAAGACTAACAAACTATTTTTTTTCATTCGTATTTTCCTTTCAATTAGGATTCATTTAAATAATATAGCCAGAAGTGAACTTTTATTTTAGCTTATAAATGATAAATATTATTTAGGCAAAATCTTTAGTATAATATCTAGCAAATTTGAAATTATAGGCAATGACATAGAAATAATTATAGCCTTACTTCCAAGCTCAATTTTACTAGCAATAGCAGACTCCCCAGAGTCCTTACAAATGCTGACTGCAAATTCTGCAAGAAAAGCAATTCCAGTTATTTTCAATAATATACTAAGGAAATTACTATTAATTCCTGCTTTGCTACTTATAGACTGGAGTAGATTTATAATTGTGGAAAGCTTTCCCATTGCAATACTAAAAATTATTACACCCGCTATTAACGAAATATAAATTGCAAATTCTGGTCTGTATTGTTTCATTATTATTATAATTATTAATGATATTAATCCTATGCCAATAATTTTTACTAACTCATCCAAGCTTTTCTCCTTTCAATTTGCCTTACTAATTTACACTTCAAACATTTAATTATAAATTAAATAAAGTTCTTACAACATTAAACAACCCACTTATTTCCTTTATGACCAAAGTAAGCACTATAACTAGTCCAGCCAAATTTGTCATCATTGCTTGTTCTTCTCTTCCGGCTCTTACTAGTACTTGGTTTAGTACAGCAACTAAAATACCAACAGCCGCTATTTTAAACAATAAATTTACGTTCAAATTATCATCACTCCCATCTATAAATTAAAACAATAGTATTACAATTGCAAGACCTACAATGCTGCCCAAACTTCTATACAATTTTTCACTCTTCTTGCATTCGGCTTCTGCCTTTTCAATTTGCATATCTACAAAACCGATTGAGAGATTAAGTTCACTTACTTGTCCTTCAACATCTGTTTTTCCTAGCATGTTTCCTACAGATTTAATTATATTTAAGTCTTCATTATTAAAATTCAGTAACTCTTTTGTATCTTCTACAGCTAAATTCCATGCATCCCTTGTATTTATTGTTTTTACATTTTTATAAACTTCACCAAATAAATCTGAAATGCCGCCTCTTAGCTATTTTTGAAATCTCTTTAAAAATTTCATCCAAAGGTTTATATGTAAACTTTATCTTATTTTTCATAATATTGAGAGCTGATTTGAATTCTTTTAATTCAACTACTCTGTATTTAAACCTTTTTGATAATATGTACCCTATGCTTGTACTTCCAATAAAAATCAAAATTAAAAATATGTATCTTATAAAAAACATTTAAAAAATATTTCCTCCTGAAATCATATAGTAGTGCGGAAATATTTATTATAAAAATTAATATTTCCACACAGCTAGAATCATAAAGATTGACTATAGTTTTTCATAACCTGTCCTATAATTTAAGCTATGTATTTTATACTATATGTATATTCATATGTTTCAAAAAATATTCCTAATTTTCATAAATTTCTTTTATTTTTCCCTTATTTATATCATCCAAAACAATAACTCTTCTAATCATACGATTTTCCAATATTTTATTTATTTCAATATTACTTTTTAAATCTTGAATGCTACTTGCATGTGCAGTAAATACGCCTTTTACCCCACTGCAAACAGCATAGGAAATAGCATCTACATCTTCCTTTTTTCCTATTTCATCGCAAAAAATCACAGATGGTGCCATTGATCTAATAAGCATTGTCATTCCCTTAAACTTTGGTATGTTTTCCATTACATCTGTTAAAGGCCCTAAATCATTTTGTGCAATACCTCTATGCATAGCTGCAATTTCTCCTCTTTCATCTACTACTCCACATGTTATTGGAGCAAAATTTAATTCCGGAATTCCTGAACTTAATGTTCTAATCAGATCTTTTAAAATAGTTGTTTTTCCACATCCTGGCGGCGATACAATTAAGGTGTTAAATATTGTGCCATTTTGAATGTCCAAAACATATTTTAAAACCTCTTTCGCACATCCCTTTTTTTCTCTGGATATTCTAAAATTAAGGCTAGATATGTAATCTATGTTTTTTATTTTTCCATCTTCTATTACGGGACTACCAGTTATTCCTACCCTATTTCCACCTTTTATTGTTATAAAACCTTCACAAATCTGCTTTTTATATGAATATACTGAGTTTTCACATATTTTTTCAAATGTCTCCAGTACATCCTCTTGTTTTACTATGTAATCTAAAAAAATTATATTCTGTCCCTCTTTTATAGCTATTTGTTTATTAGTTCTTAGTCGTATCTCTTCAATATTTATTGGGTTTAGTTTGTGATTTTCTAAATTTTTCATTAGTATTTCTTTTATATTGGCAGACATATAATTTAATATTTCTAAAATCTTGTCCATAATTTTATTTATTGCTTTTTACAACAGTTCCTTTCTATACTTTTTTTATATTACAAAAAAAGCATATAATATTTTTACAATATTATATGCTTCTATATTTTATTTTAGAACGTAAAATATTAATTACTCCATACATCTTTTCCATTTTGTATTTTGCATGTCAATTTACTTCCATCTGTCTTAGATGTAAAAACAATTCCTACATTTTTGTCATAACTAGCTGTATACCCATCATTACTTATTTCTTTTTGTAATTCATTAAGAACTGAAGCATTAGAAAGATTTGAATCAATATATTCATCTAAACTCATATTCATTTGTCTATTGCTTATTTGTTCTTCCAAATATTCAGCATTCAAATCTTGAAGTTTTAATTTTGTAGCTTCTTTTACTGCTTCAACTTGTTGATTATTTTTTGCTGTATTTGATTTTTCTATAACATTGTTATTTCCAGAAAATGGACTTAGAAATGGAAACATATAAATTATAGGATTTTGATTCTTTTCTAATCCAATATCTTGCATTTGTTTACTGTTTAATTGATCAACCATGCTAACAACCTTTTCAATTGTAGACTGTAATTTAGCCTCATCATAATCGTTTATTTTTACACCATTAGATTTTATATCTTCCTCTTCAATTTCATTTTCAAATGATACTTTATTGTTTGCTGTATAGTTCATGCTATAAGTTTGCTCTTCCTTTTCATCATATTTCTCAAATTGTAATGTGTATAGTTCTTCACTACCTTCTGCATCTTTTATTCCTTTATAATTTGCATCAAATTCTACCTTAAAATTATATTCTTCCATAGATATTAAAAACTTCTGGGTAATACTGTCTGCCTCATTAATGTTCTGGAATGAAATCGTAGTTAATGGATTATATACAATTGATTCTCCATCTTTTTCTGCTTTTTCTATCTTTAACGCTACTTTATCCGCGTCTTTGCTTAATGAAGCTCTTGCTTCGTCTGTTACAAGTTCTATATTGATTAATTTTCTTTTATTTGTATATGCACTTATTTGTATAAGCTCAGTATCTAATGACTTATCTGAATCAGACTCTTCTATGTTTGTTTTAATTCTCTCTTTATATTTCTCTGCAGACTCTTTTAATTCTAAAATTTCTTGATCTGCTTCTTCTTCACTTACATTTAATTCTTGTACATAATATTGTTTTAGTTTATTCATTACATTTTCATCATTTATTATTGTTTCAAATATTTTAGATGCAATATTTTCTATTTGTGAGGCTGTTAATGATAATGTGTATTTTAAATTATCTCCCAGCTTTTCCTGCTTGAACATAGAATCTGTTAAATTTTCATCTAATATTTTATATATTTTATCACTCAAAGCCTTTTTTTCTTCATCTGTAAATTTATAATTTTCTGAATTCTTTGCATCTACTTTACTTATTAAAAAAGATGGTATTGCAAGTTTCTGAGCAAATTCTTCAAACTCGCTTTCTTCTAAAACAAGATATTTTTTTAATATCTTATCTATTTTTAGACCGTAAGAATCTTCTTTATTTATATATTCAAATTTCATTTCTTCTCCATTTGAATATTTCATTGCAACAGTTCCATGTGAATATTGATTCTGTTTATTCCTTTCTCCATCAAAAACTATTTTAGAATTTTCCACCTCACCATACACTCTTTGATTTGGCATATACATACTTGCTGTCTGCTCATCAATTTTTGCAGAAAATTCTCCATAATATTTATAAACATTTGTATTCTTCTTTGAATAATATTGAGTTAATTCTTCACTTTCAAGTCCTGAAAATATTTCAGGAGTTTGAGACATATATTTAAAGAATTTTTGTTTATCTGATTTAAATACATCCGTACAAAAATAAGTATAAGCTACTCCCGCTATTGCAAAAATTACTATTATTATTAATACTATAATTAATGTTAATATTTTTTTATTATTTTTCATAAGCTCCCCCATTTTTTAGAAAATATTATATTCTCTATTATAAACTATAAAAAAAATTAAAGCAATATATTTTATATAATGAAAAGTATATTGCTTTATTCCATCTAAAAATTATTCTTCCCAATTATGATATACATTCATTACATCATCAAGATCTTCTAATTTTTCAATTAATTTTTCCATTTTTTCTGCTCCATGTTCATCCAATTTTACTGTCGTTTCTGGAACCATTTGAACAGAAGCTTCTAAAAATTTTAATCCCTCTTGTTGCAATTTTTCACTAACTTCTGAAAAATCACTTGGAGCAGTTGTTATTTCATATACTTCATCAGATGATTCAAAATCCTCCGCTCCTGCATCTAATGCTACCATCATTAAGCTTTCTTCATCTAAAGAGCATCCTTCTTTCTCTATTACTATTACTCCTTTTTTGTTAAACATGTATGATACACAACCAGTTGTCCCTAAATTTCCTCCAGCTTTATCAAATACATGTCTTACTTCAGCTGCTGTTCTATTTTTATTATCTGTACTTGCTTCTACAATTAGAGCTACTCCATTTGGTCCATATCCTTCATATGTTATCTCTTCATAACTTGCTGTACTACCTTCTCCTGATGCTTTTTTTATTGCATTGTTTATTGTATCATTTGGCATGTTAGCTGCTTTACATTTTGATATTACGTCTTTTAGTTTTGAGTTTCCTGCTGGATCTGGTCCTCCGGCTTTAACTGCTACCAATAATTCTCTTCCTAATTTTGTAAATATTTTTCCTCTGGCAGCATCCGCTTTACCTTTTTTTGCTTGAATGTTGTTCCATTTACTATGTCCTGACATTTTCATTTCTCCTTTCCTTGCTTTCCCAGTATTTAAACTACTTTCGAGCATTTTATATTCTAAATTGTTTTCAAAAATTCTTTATTGAACTTTATTGATTTATATAGGGTTTCGTGGTTCTTTGTTGAATGAATTATGCCAAAATTGTGCCAGAAATTATTTTTTTACTTTTTGGCAAAAAATCCCTCTATTATTTACCTAAAATATTGTAGCACATTTTTTCGATTTTGTGTAGTATTTTTTACAAATTTTACTTGTTTTTTTTAAAATTGCGTCATTATACTTGTTTGAATCTTGTTAATTTATGTATACCATTTTTATTATAATACGCTAATAAAATCTTCCTCTTCTTCATCCATAAATCCTGTTTCTTCTTCCATGTTTCTTTCTTTTGGTTCATATTGAAATGGATCTAATATTCCTTTTTTATAATTATTAGCATATTTGGTGATTTCAGAAAGTGCCAAAATTGACACTCTCTTGTATTAACATCATATTATTTAATTATATAAATTTCAATT